>NZ_JBEPFC010000202.1:0-10645 GCF_040301705.1 Streptomyces sp. NPDC000151
GATCCGTCCGTCCAGCACCGCGCCGGCCCGCGCCCGCGCGCTCAGCACGTCCAGGCGGCGCAGCTTGGCCGCCAGCAGCCGGTCGCCGCGGTGCAGCAGCTCGCGCAGCGCCCGTACGGGGTGCCGGTGCAGTTCGAGGCGTTCGAGGATGTGCAGCCCGAAGACCACCGTCAGTTCGGCGATCTCCGCCTCCGACAGCCCGTCGTGGTCCCGGGCGCTGCGCCACAGCTCCACCAGCCGCGCCCGCACCCGCACCCGGATACCGGCGAGCCGCTCCGCCTGCCCCGCGGCCACCAGCTCAGGGCGCGGGAACGGCACGGTCTGCGCGACGGGGGAGCGGTGCAGTACGGGCCGGAAGCGCGCCTCGATGCCCGGGTACACGGACTGCGCGAGCAGCGTGCGCAACGCGTCGGCCTGCGCGTACACCGTCCCCGGCACCACCTTCTCGCGCCGCTGCCCGGCGAGCTCCAGGCCGAGCCCGGCCCGTACGGTCGCCTCCTCGCCGACCACCTCGAACAGCTCACGGATGTCGTCGGCGGTCAGCGCCTGATGGCACTCCGTCTTGCTGATGAGGTGCTCGATGGTGCGGGCAGTGGCGTTTCCGTCGCCCTTGTGGTCCGCGCACCCGAAGGCGGGCGGCTCGCAGGACCCGGTCACGGCCGGCAGGGGCGGCACGGTCACCGTCTCCGGTACGCCCTCCGGGCACTCCCCGAAGGTCAGCGACCGCCCGTGGTCGACGAGCACCACATTGCCGCGCGCCACGCTCACGTCGTCCACCGGCGCGCAATCCGTCCCGCCCCGTGTGGACAGGCACAGCGGGAACGTCAGCGCGTCCTCCTGCGCCCAGGTGATCTCCAGTACCGGCTGCCCGTCGAGCTGGTCGACGGCGGGGGTGACGGACGTCAGCCGGACGGCCTGCCGGTGGCTCGGGTCCTGGTCGCCGGGCGTGCCCGTACGCGGACCCTTGACCTCCTCGAAGAGCAGCAGGTCACCGGGGCTGAGGCGCAGGGAGCGGACCTCGTGGGTGTCGTCCGCCCACTCGTCCCGCAGCGTCGCCGAGGTGGCGCCCTTCGGCAGCGCGCAGACCTCATCGCCCCAGGTCCACAGGCGGATCGCGTTGTGCTCCGGGCGCAGCCGCAACGGCGCGTCGCCGACCGGCTCGAAGACCTCCACGGACCCGCGCTCGTCCAGTACGGCCAGGTCCCGGTCGTCGATGACGGTCCCGATCTCCGGCCGGTCGCGCGGCCCGTACGTACGGAAGTCCACCGCCGCGAAGCGGAAGGTGCCCGGGAGGAGAACGAGGTCGGTGGCCGCCTCCACGGACACGAAAGCGCGCGCGCTGCACCCGTCGTGCATCGGGTAGTCGATCAGCCGCACGTGCCGGCGCACCGACACCCGGCGCCGCGCCGTGTCGAGGTACGCCTCGGTGGCCACGGCGTCCTGCTGGTAACTGATCTGATCAGCGGTGTACGCCAGCAGCTCGACCAGCGTCATGCCCAGGTCGGCCGGGTTGCGCTCGACCCAGTCCGGTGTGGTCAGCCGCAGCCGGTCGAGAACGAGCTGCCGCAGCGTGTCGTAGTCCCGCGCGGTGTAGTCGATGACGGGCGCGGGCTTGAAGGTGTCCGGGCAGTCCGCCTCCTCTTCCACACAGTCGAAGGGGCTCGGGCAGTCCGTGCGAAACCGGAACTCGGCGGCGAAGTACCGCTGATCGAACCCTTCGTACGGCTCCGTCCCCGGTCGCCCGTAAGGATCGGTGTCCACGATCGACAGCCGGTACCGCGACGTATCCCCGGTCCGGTCCAGCACCACATGCAGCCGGTCGTCGAGCTCGGGATCCTCCTCCCGCTCGACCGACACCTCCAGCGCCTCGAGCCCGGTGATCCGCCGGCCGCCGTCGATCCGGATGTTCTCCGGGCACAGTCCGTGCGGCGCCTTCCCGAGGAAGGTGACGGTCAGCGTCACCCCGTCGTCCGCGACCTCCACGCCGTCGATGCCGTTCAGCCGCGCGGCTCTGATCCGCCCGCGCCGCTGGTCGGTACGGCACACCAGCTCACCGCTGATGAGCTGCTGGTCACTCATATCTCGCCCCGCCCCTCGAACACTTCGTCGCGCCTGCTCGCGGTGGAGCGCACCACATAGCGCAGATACACCCGTACGACGTTCTCCTCGCTCACCACGTCGAGCGCCTCGACCTCGATCAGATCGCCGAGCCAGCGTTGCAGCGACGCCTGCACCGACAGCTCCACGGCCGACGCCAGCTCCGGACTGTTCGGCGTGAAGACGAGGTCGAGCAGCCCGCACCCGAAGTCCGGCCGCATGACCCGCTCACCGGGACTGGTGAACAGCAACTGCTCGATCAGATCCCGCACATGCTCGTCGTGGTCCGCGTGCGCGGTCCGCCCCCGCCGGTCCGTCCGGAACGGAAAAGCGATCTCACTCCGCACTTTCTTCACAGCCCTCATCGGCTGGACACCCCCTGGTGGACGGGCGCCACGACCGGCGGGCCCTGCGGCACCAGCCCGGCGCTGAAACACATCGCCGCCGAGGTGTCCAGCAGTACCGGCACCCCGTCGATCCGTACCTCGTCGCCGCCGCCGGCCGGCATCCAGCGGACGCTGGTGCACGGCTGCGGACGGCCGCCGACGGAGTGCGGGCAGCTGCTGATCGTGAAGAGGTCGGCCGCGGTGGCCACGGGCGCACCGTCGACGCGTACGCCCGTGCCGGCGGCCGCGGTGGACACCGCGCGCCCGCCGTGCGGACAGCTGACCACGGCTCCGCCGTGGACGAGATTCCCGGTCACCACGTCTTCTCGCTCCCCCGTCTTCGCTATCGCTTCTTGGGCACGGTCAGCCGGCCCTCGTTGATGTCGACCTGGTCGCCCTGGAGCAGGATCGACGCGCCCTGCCCGTTGTTGATCTGCACACCCGCCGCGTTGATCCGTACGTACGCGCCGCCGGGCGCCTGCAGCAGAATCCCTTCCTCCGGCACATCGGACAGCACGATCTTGTGATGCCCCTGCGTCTCGATGACCACCGGCTCGGCACCCGCCCGCGCCCCGGCCTGCGCGTCCACCGGCAGTTCGGCCTCGGCGCCGTACCAACACCCCGTCCACACCGGGAAACTGGGGTCCCCCTGCTCGAACTCGATCCACACACCGGCGCCCTCGCTCGGGATCACGTACTGACCCGCTTGCGCGCCCGTGAACGGGAAGCAGGGCATGGCCCAGGTGGACGCCTCGTCACCGAGTACGTCCGGCACATGGGCCGTGATCCGGCCGATCCGCAACGGATCGTTGTTGCTCGCCACCCGGCCCCGGAACTTGCCGAGGAAGCGATTGTTCGATGCTGGCGCCATGCTGCCTGCTCCTGGTCGGTGTCACTGTGGTGGTTCGCTGCGGATTGCTGCGGATTGCTGCGGACTTACGGTCGTACGCGGTCGCTGCGGGCAATCAGTCCCTCGCGCGACAGGGTGAAGTTCTGCTGGTACGACCCCGGCCGGAGGTTATGGGTGACGCTCTTCACGTAGTAATCCCCGTCGTACGTGACACCCGCCCCCCGGACTCCGACCAACTCCCGTGGCCGCAACACATATCCATGCCGGTTCACGTCCAACTGCCCCGACCCGGAAATGGCATCAGCACTCGTCGCGGCGCGTCCCAACGCCTCCGCCTTCGCCAGCGCCTCGTCCTTCTTCGCTGTGCCGCTGAGGGTCTTTCGTTTGAGAGCCGGCGAGGCCCGCCGTCCGAGCGGCGGCCTGAGGGGACTGATGTCCGGCTGCGCGAGGAGCGGCGCCCGCCGCGTCACGGGGTCCTGCACGCGCGCTTGCGGTTCTTCTCTCGCGGTCCCGTCATAGGCGAACGTCAACTGATCCACAGTCGAGTTCACATCCATATTCACATTCAAGGCGTGCTGCCGCTGGCCGAGCCGCTGTTCCGGGCCCCAAAAGGCGGTCGACCGCCCTGGCACCGGCCCGGGGTCGAGGTAGAACGTGTAACCGTTCGCCCTCGCCAACTCATTCACATACTGCAGATCCGTCCCCGTCTGGTAATCGATGCGCAACTGCTCCCTCGGGGGCTGCGGCACCTGCTCCCGAATGATCCGGCCATCGATCCCGTAATCCGCGTACTTGCCGAGAATCCGCTCCACCCGCTGCGAAGGCGCGAGGTTGGGGTACCGATCCGTCCGCTCCTCGAGGTCCATGAGCAGCGTGAGGTCCTCACCCGTCACCGTCAGCGTGGTCTGCCCGGGCTGATTACTGGCCCCCACCTCCTGCCGCACGATGAGCCCGTCCAGCAGCACCACCGGCGTCCCCTTGACCGCAACGGTCAGAATGACCCGCGTCTTGGGATCGAAGAACCCCTCGGGAAGGAGCCGCTGAATGATCGCCCCCTTCTTCGTCAGGTCAAAGGCAAGCTGAAAACCACTCCTCTCACCCGCCGTACTGGTGATCTGCGCGGACAGCAGCGCCTCCGTCACCTCCTGCGGAACCAGCCGCGCCAACTTCGGCCCCATGTACAACGAGACATGAATGGGGCCGCCCCCCACGGGCAGATCATCAGCCATTCCGCACCCCCGGCCCGCCCATCCCGCCGGCGAACCCACCGGGCAACGGCACGGCTATCTCCTCACCCGGCTCATCGGTCAGCTCACCCGGCGCCAGCACGGGATTGGCATCGGCAATCCGCCACCACTGCCCCGAATCCCCGAAGTACCGCTGCCCGAGCTGATCGGCCCGCTCCCCGGCACTGACGGTGTGCGGCAGTGTGTCGTCCGCGTCCTGCTCAAGCGGGGGCAACAGCCTCCGCTGGGCATACTTCACCTCAGTGCCATCGCTGTTCCTGTGCACCCCGATCCGCACATCGTGATACCGGCTGCTCCGCGGATACGGATGAGCCCCCGGCACATCGTCCAACGCACTCTCATACGGCTCGATCACGCTCAGATCCCTCCCCCGAGCCCCAACTGCGCCAAGCTCCCGGCCCGCGCCCGCCGCGCCAACTGCTCCTTCTGCGCGAGGTGCGCGAGGTAAAGCTCAGCCCCTCGATGCCCCGCCGGCAGATCACTCACGGTCAGCACCTTCATCCCGATACTGAGCGAAGCCCGGATCGGATTGAGGTTCACATCAAACGCGGACTCATTGATCGACAACTCGGTGAGCCTGACGGGCATGACCCGCTTGCTGCCCCAAGTGAACAGCGTCAGCGGCGTCTCAATGGGACTGATCTCGATGGTCCCCTTCTTGCTGAGCTTGCTGGCCGCCCGCAACTGCGCGGTGGTCGGCTGCACCAACATCTCCAACACAGCCAACTGCGGATGAATCCCATCCGGCGCCGCCACATCCAGCTGATCCGTAGCGTCGATCTCCGCGGTGAACTTCCACGTCTCCTGCGCGGGCCCCTTGAGGCGCAGGGCTTCGTTCCGGTCGCCACCGCTGCCCCCTCCACCGCCATCCCCTTCCCCACCAGCGGCTTGCGGCGCCACAGACCGCTCCAACGTGTCGGGATTGAACTGCAACACGATGATCCGCTGCGGGGTACCGCGCTCGGGGTCGACGATGACGAGCCCGGAGCGGATGGGCTTGGGTATGTCGGCGTAGGTGGTCACAGCCGGGCCTCCAGACGTGCCCGCAGAGGCGCGTAGTCGTGCTGCGGGAAGAGTTCGGGGAAGACGTCGAGCATTTCGGTGAGGAACTCCGCAGTGACCTCGTGGTGCTCGTCCGCCAAGGAGACGTCAGTGAACAGGTACTGCCAGCCGAACGTGCCCTTGGTGACGCGCAGTGCATCGAGATATCCGCAGAGATCGATATCCATACGGTGGAATCCGAGCGGGTTGTCACTGAACCAGATTTCTGGAGTGTGGACACCGCCCTGCTTGATCCTCAGAGAAGTGATGTGCCCGGCCCCCGCCATGGGCGTTCCGTCGAAATCCCGAAGTTCGGAGACAATTTCCAGCTGTGCGGGCGACGCGTACGGGTAGCGGTCGATGGGGGGCTGCTGACGGATCGCCTGGACGAGGGGCAGCAGATTGAACTCGCCGGCGAACAGCGGGTCCGACTCTTCTTCCCCGAAGCCCCAGCAGGCCCCCAGGCCACTAAAGCGCAGGTAGCACGCCTGCAGAGCCGGGTCGAGCACGACGCCGTCCTGCTCCGCGAGCGTCCCGAAGACGCTGCGCGCATCCGGGGCGTCCGTGTCCGGCCCTTCTTGATGGTCCCTGGTCACATGGAGATCGGCGCAGTTGCGCAGCTCGTCGAGCGCCGCGATCCAGCGCTGCTCGTGAGGAGTTGGGTTCGTCATGTCCTGTGTCTCCGGATCAGAATCGGATCTTGTTGCGGGCGGCTATCAACTTGGCGACATCCTTGCGCAACCGGTTCGACGCCGCTCCGGTGCTTCCCCCCTGGCCGTTCAGCAGGGCCGCGGCGAGATCGTCGACGCTGTTGTACTGACCTGGCGTGCCGAGCAGGCGTGCGATTTCCGACGCGGTGGCCTCGGAAACCCGTGTCACCATCCTGATGCTTGCGGCATTCGCCTTGCGTATGTCGAAGCCGATGGGGATGTTCGGCGGCTGGAAGGGTTTCGCCCAGGTCATGGAAGCGCTCTGCTCTTTCCACTGGCCACCGACCGGCTTGTAGCCGCCCCAATTCACGCTGATTCGCCGAGGGAATCCGGGGTATTGCCCTCGATAGTTGATCGCTACCTGATACCAAATCATTTTCTCCGGCACCGGCGGGATGGTCCCCCAGAGGACGTTGTGGCCAAGGGCCGCCTGCGCCGGGTGTTCGATGTCCACCGCGGCCCTGGTGTTGATGCTGCCCAGCGCGGGAACCAGGTTGGACGTGGATGCCTGACCACCGATCAGCGTCGGGAGCATGTGCATGCGCACCCAGTGGCTCTGCCGTTCCGCAAGACCACCCGGAAGTCCCGCCAGTTCCTTCCACCCCACCGGTTGGGCACCCGTGCGTTGATGGGCCTCCGTGCCCTTCGGCGTGCTCTTCTTGATGAACTTGGCCTTGAAATTGAACGCCATGGGACCGTCCGAGAACGGCGGCAGGATGGTCGCGGGCAGCGGAGGCTCCTTGTCTCCGGCATTCCGTTGCTCCAGCAGCTCCGCCAGGTATTCCATCGCGTCCCTGAGCCGCTCGATCCGGCGTTGGAAGGTGACGTCGCCCAGGGGCCCCCGGGTGATGCCGCGCCGGTTGCGCGGCTTGGGCAGGGCTCCCTGCATGTTCTCGACCTTCTGGGCCTGCTGTTCTGCGGCGCCGAGAAGCTGCGTCGACTGGTCCGCGAGATCGTGCCGATCGTTCTGCCTGAGCTCTTCGATCTCCTTTCGCCAGCCGTCGAAGTATCCCGACATGGTCTGAAGGATGCTGCGGACCGCGAGGTCGGCGCTCCTGCCACGCCCGTTGAACAAGAGCGTGTGCGCTTCGCCGTCGTTCGTCCGGAACCGCACCTTCGGAAGGTCGAAGTCCGTGACGCCGTTGGGCTCCTGCTCCTTGTTCCTGTCCCGTGCCCGGTCCCTGCTGTGGTGCCTTTCCCGGTTCCTGTCACGGTCGTGCCGGCGCCTCCACTGGTCGCGCATGTGGCGGGAGCGGTCGTTGAGGCGGCGGCCGAGTTTGCGGCCCTTGCCGTGGAGCTTGCGGGCGGCGCGGCGGGCGCGGTTCAGGGCCGACTTGATGGTCTGGCGGGCGCGGCGGAGCTTGCGGCGGGTGCGGGACTCGGGGCGGCGGCGCGGCTGCTTCTTGTCGAGGTCGGGCTTGCGCCGGTCGGTGCCGTCCTTGTCCCTGTCGTTGTACTTGTCCTTGTCGCGGTCGCGGTTCTTGTCCGGGTGCTTGTCGTCGGGGTGGCGCTTGTCCGGCCGGCCGGCGTCGGGCTTGCGCAGGTCGGGACGGTCTTCGTCGCGGCGGCGGTCGTCCGGGCGGCGCTTCTTGAGCGTGTCGCGGCCAGGGCCGCGGCGCTTGTCGAGGGTGGGCCTGTCGTCCTCGTCACGAAGCCTGCGCTTGGCGTCCTGCATCCGGCGCCGTGCCGCGTTGACCTCGCGGCCCTCCTCGCGGCGCTCGTGCTCGTCGCGCTTCTTCTTCGGCTTCGACTGGGCCGGGCGCGGCTTCTTCTCGGGTGACGGGCGCTTCGCGGGGCGGGGGCCCGGCTTCGGGCGGGAGGTCTTGTCCGGGGAGGGCTTGTGCGGGGCCGGGTGGTCGGCGGGCTTGTCGGTCCGGCCGGGCTGGTGGGTCGGGCCCGGCTCATCGGTCCGGTCGGGTCGGCCCGCCGGCGCCTGCTGGTTGTTGCCCGCCGGCCTGTTGTCACCGGGCTGACCGGGGGCGTCCGGCCGGTTCTTCTTTCTGCGGATGCCCTTGAGCATGTCGCCCAGCTTGCGGGTGACCCCGCCCATGAACCGGCTGACGCCTTCGATCAGCGCCTGGTAGATCAGTTCCAGCAGGGCGACGACGCCGGCCGCGACCGCCTTGGCGAAGGGGCGGGCGCCGTTTCCGCTCTTGACCGACTTCAGGAAGTCCATGAAGAGGCCGAAGGCGCGAAGGATTTCGCTGAGCGCGCCCCAGGCGGTCTGCAGCGCGTCGATGATGGTCATGACCCAGCCGGCACCCGGAATGAGCTTGGCGACGACCTTCTCCATGACCATCACACCGATGATCACCGGGAGTTGCGGGAGCGCCTCGTCCCACGCCATCCGGCCCATCTCCTCGGCGGTGACGCCGCCCGAGATCAGCTCCTGGAAATCCTCCATGGGGATGCCGATGATTTCCTGGACCTTCTGGTTGAACCACTCCTTGACGGCCGCCTTGATCTCGTCGAAGAGGTATTCCTTGGCGCCGGTCTCCGCCGCGGCTCCGGCCTTGCTGATCCAGCCGCCGGGGTCGGAGACGATGTCGTTGAAGATGGCGGCCCATTCGCCGAGCCCGGCCACCACCTGCTTGCCGAATTCCAGCGCGCCGACGGTGGCGCTCTTGACGACGTCGACCGCCGACAGAAGCCCGCTCTCCAGGACGTCGAGACCGGCGATCAGAGCGCTGCACAGGCCGTCGAGCAGCTTGCCGGCGACTTCCTTGAG
The DNA here is from genome assembly GCF_040301705.1 of Streptomyces sp. NPDC000151. Lineage (NCBI taxonomy): Bacteria > Bacillati > Actinomycetota > Actinomycetes > Kitasatosporales > Streptomycetaceae > Streptomyces > Streptomyces sp. NPDC000151. The sequence goes on from NZ_JBEPFC010000202.1 coordinate 9,060, forward strand.
CGCGTCCGCCGCCTCATTGACCTTCTGTACGGCGTAGTCGCGGACTCCGTCGATGGTGTTGCGCCACTTGTCGCGCATCGCCGGGTAATCGGCGAGCAGCTCGTCGCCGAGGGCGATCAGGGCGTCGGCGAAGTCGTTGATCTGCTGGATGACCCAGTTGCGGGCGTCATCGATGAGCTTGAAGACTTGCTCTTTGAAGCGGTCGATGAGGTCGGTGACGGCCTTGCGGGCCCGCTTGAAGATGTCCTTGATCTCATTGACGAGCTTCTCGAACATCTCCTTGAGCTTGTTGATGGCCTCGTCGAGCCAGTTGTCGGCATTGCTCTTGCCGTCGTCCTGCTTCTTCTCCGCTTCCTTCTGCGCGCCGTCCTGCTCGTCGTCGATCTTTTTGTTGTCGTCCTCGGTCCGCTTGTCGACGTCCTCGTCGGTCTTCTTTTCCTTGTCGTCGATGTCCCTGCGGATCTTTTCGTGCTTCTTGCTCTTCTTGCCGTCGATCTCCTCGACTTTGTCATCCTGTTCCTTCCGCCACTTCTCGCGGGAGGAGGAGATCTCGGACTGGCCCTTTTCGCGTTCGTTCTCCTGCGTCTTGCTGCTGGAGTCGACCTCGCGCTTCAGGTCCCGGTCGTGCTTCTGCTTGTCGTCCTTGGCCTTCTCGTCCTTGTTCTTCCGCTCGTCGCCCATCTTCTGGCGGCCATCGTTGAAGCCGGCCTGGATCTGCGGGCCACGGTCGCGCTCGGCGACGGCGGAGGCGGACTCGATGGGAACGGCGCCGCCCCCCGGAGCCTTGGGGCCGCCGCCCTTCTTGGCGCCCTTCTTGCCTCCGGGGACCTTGCCGGTCAGCGTCTCCTTGGGGACGTCCGGGTAGATCTGATCCTCGCCCATGGGACGGGCGGCGTCCTCACGGCCGGACTGGTGCAGTTCGGACTTGCGCTCGTCGAGCTTCTGGCCCTGTTCGTCCGTGCGCTGCGGATCTGAATCGTCCTGGAGGGGCAGACCGGGAGCGTCACCGACCTTGCTGCCCTTCATTCCCTCGTCGACCGTGGGAATGCCGAGGATGGAGTCGATCAGGTCGTCGAGCGGCAGGATCTCCTTGAGGACCTTGCCCAGGAGCTTGGCGCCGATGGTCACGCCGATGTCCCACCAGCTCGGCTCCTCCATCTCGGCGCCGGGTACCTCGCCCTTCGGCCTTTCCTCGCCGTTGATCTCCGGCGTCTTGCCCTTGGCGGCGTCGGTGCGGGAGACCTTGGCGTTGGTGTACGTACCGGGAGCGGCCGGGGTCGGGCCGCCGGCGACGGTCTTGGGCGAGCCGACCGGGCGCTGGGTCTTGGGCGGACCCTTGCGCAGGGCCGTGCGCTCCTTGTCCACGGAGGTGCCCACGGCGCTGTCGACGCCCTTGAGGGTCTCCACCATCTGGTACGGCTTGAGTTTCGACGCCGTGGCGAGGCCCGCCTCAGGCGTGCTCTTGGAGACGTCGGGGGCGGGGGCGTCCTTCTTGGGCTTGGCGGGGGCGGAGGCGGCGCGGCCGCGGGGACGTCACGGTGGTCATGGGAAGCCTCCCAGGGGTGGAGATCTATCAGGTCGCCGTC
>NZ_JBEPFC010000203.1:0-10259 GCF_040301705.1 Streptomyces sp. NPDC000151
ATCACCCAGGTCCGCTCCGGCGACCAGGAACTGACCCGCATCACCGGCGCCCAGGCCCCCTCCGGCATCCCGGTCACCATCCCCAAGCCCGCCGCCGACCGCCCCCGCACCGGCAGCCCCTCCTCCACCCGAGGCCGCCGCAGCCGCAACGCCCAGAACCGGCGCACCGACCGCACCCGCCGCGCCCCCGGCCAGCGACAGTCCACCCCCGCCACGGGGACCGGTTCCCGCTGATCGTCCCTCCCCTCAGTCGGCCCCTCTCCCCCTGTCTGTGAGGCATCATGCGCTGCATCATCGCTCGTTTCCCGTTCGACCTTTCCAAGGAAGGGGTCCTGGCCGCGATGAAGGGCATCAAGCCGGAGCCCATCACGGGTGACTCGGTGGTCATCGGCCGCCGTCACTACCCCGTCAAGCAGGTGGGCGCGATCGTCACCCGGCAGGACCGCCGCGACTTCACCACCGGGGAAGTCACCCGGGCCATGACCCGGCTCGGCTTCACGTGCCACACCGCCGAGACCGCGCCGACGGAGGCGCTCTCGCCGCTGGAGGCCGCGTCGGCACTGCTCGGGACGCCCGACTCCGAGTAACTCTCGCGAGCGGAAGACGACAACGGAACAACGAGGAGGGCCCTGCCGGCACGCGCCGGCAGGGCCCTCCTTTCGTATGTCTCAATGACGCATACGCCTCGGTGACGCGTACGTCTCAGTAACGCGTACTTCTCAGTGGTCGGAGTAGCTGAAGTCGCCCACGGTCCACGCGCTCACGTCCTGGATCGCGACGCGGTACATCCCGCCCGTCTCCGGGATCCCGATGCTGCCCTGCAGGATGCGGGCGACGTGAAAGTGCAGGTGCGTCGGGACGTTCACGCGGCCGGGTCGGTTCTGTGTCCGGTCGGCGGTGAAGATGCCGGAGAACGGGCTCAGCCGCTCCGAGTCCGACAGGACCTCCGACACCCGCTCCCGCCACAGGGCTTCGGGGGCCAGTCGGCCGGTGATGACCGCGCTGCTGGTGACGACGGTCAGGGGCATCTGATTGCTTTGCTCGGACTCCACCATGGTGGCGATGTCGACGAGCAGCGCGTCAGGGTTCGACATGGGAGCCGATTCTATTCAGTGGCTCGTTCCTGCCCACCGAACGCGCTGAAATCTGTCCCGGCCGGAGTAGACATTGACCAGTCGCACGGTGAAGGCTGGTGTTCAATTGCCTGCGGGCCCTGATGCCGCACGGCGCCAAGAGGCCCTGACGGTCGGTACAACGAGGTGAAATGACAGCAGACAACCCGCTCAGTGGTCGGCTGGACGACGACGACTACCCCGCGTACACCATGGGACGGGCCGCCGAGATGCTCGGCACCACTCCCGGTTTCCTCCGCGCCCTCGGCGAGGCCGGACTGATCACGCCGCTCCGCTCGGAGGGCGGGCACCGCCGGTACTCCCGTTACCAGCTGCGGATCGCCGCCCGCGCCCGCGAGATCGTGGACCAGGGCACCCCGGTCGACGCCGCGTGCCGCATCGTCATCCTCGAGGACCAGCTCGAAGAGGCCCAGCGCATCAACGCCGCGTACCACCGTGCCGAGGGCAAGTCGGACGACAGTGCACGCTGAGCCCGTCGCGCCCGGCCGCGCCCGGCCGCCTTCGCGTCAGTACCCGTCGAGCCGCCGGCTGTGGCCCGGTACCTCATACGCTCTCTCCCGTTGACGTATTCCTGTGGGGTGTTCGGTGATTCCACCGTGACACTCGTTGCCGGCCTCGATAAATGGTGCGGGATATACGGCAGTTGCATCCATTCGCGCCACTGCGGCCGAGCATGAGCGGCAATCCACCGGTCGAGTATGGGCGGCCCGTCGAGGGGGTATCAGAGCACGGTTAGCGTCCTTCAAAGGGGGGACTCAGAATGACCACACCGCCTCAAGAGTGTGTCGTACTCGATATTCCACAGGGATTACGGCTGGACCTGTTGGGTCTCGTCGTGGAAGTCGGCCAAGTCCGCATAGTCGCTGACCGGGCGGGCCTGCTCGGCAGCCTCATCGCCTCCCTGACCTGCGGCGGCGGCACGGCCGCAGCGCAGAGCCTGGAGGCAATGGCCCAGATGCTCCGCTCCCAGGAGCAGCCCGAGGAATCCGGCCAACGAGCGTAGGAACCACAGAACACGCAACCACCGCTGCCTCGCCCCGGCCCAGTTCGGGGCGAGGCAGTGGCATCGGCGATGGCGCGGAACCCCGATAAATACGTTGCCGGAGGGGCGGGGCTCTGCTGCACTGCCGGATAGCCCGGGCCGCCCGATCGCCGGGTCGTACCGACGTGCCGCGCAATCCACCGAAGAAGGAGACGGAAATGCCGAAGACGTTCATGTCCCAGCAGCAGGTAATCGCCGCCCATTCGGAGGACATGACACTCGGTGCACAGTCTCAACCTGGGAATTCTGGCGCACGTCGACGCCGGTAAGACGAGCCTGACCGAGCGGCTGCTGCAGGCCGCCGGGGTCATCGACGAGGTCGGCAGCGTCGATGACGGAAGTACGCGGACCGATTCGCTGGAGCTGGAGCGACAGCGGGGCATCACGATCAAGTCCGCGGTCGTGTCGTTCGTCGTCGCCGCCGACGATGACGACGACGACGAACTGACGGTCAATCTGATCGATACGCCCGGGCACCCGGATTTCATCGCCGAGGTCGAGCGGGTGCTGAACGTGCTCGACGGCGCTGTGCTGGTCGTCTCGGCGGTGGAAGGGGTGCAGCCGCAGACGCGCATTCTGATGCGGACGTTGCGGCGGCTCGGCATCCCCACGCTCATTTTCGTCAACAAGATCGACCGGCGCGGAGCGCGCTGCGCGTCCGTCGTCCGCGAGCTCGCCGAGAAGCTGGACGCGGCGGTCGTGGCCATGGGCGCGGTCGGCGGCGGCACGGGCACGCCGGAAGCCGCGTGGCTCCCGTACACGGAAACCGACGAGGGCTTCGCGGCGCGGCTGGCCGAGGTGCTCGCCGAGCACGACGACGCGCTACTGGCCGCGTACGTGGCGGACGAGACGGCGGTGCCGTACGACCGGCTCCGGGCCGCACTGGCCGCGCAGACGCGACGGGCCCTGGTGCACCCGGTGTTCTTCGGCTCGGCGATCACGGGCGCGGGCGTGGCAGCGCTGACCGCCGGCCTCAAGGAGCTGCTGCCGACGGCCGCGGGCGCGGCGGACGGGCCGGTGTCGGGCACCGTCTTCAAGGTGGAGCGCGGACCGGCCGGCGAGAAGATCGCGTACGTCCGGATGTTCTCGGGGACGGTACGGACCCGGGACCGGGTGGCGCTGAGCGGTACGGAGGCCAAGGTCACCGCCGTCGGGGTCTTCGAGCGCGGGGCGGTCGTGCGGCGGTGCGGGATGGTCGCCGCCGGCGAGATCGGGGTGCTGTGGGGACTGGAGGACGTACGGATCGGTGACGCCGTCACCGGCCCCGGGGCGGACCGGAACGGCAGGGCGGCCATGGCCTCCCGGCACTTCGCGCCCCCGACGCTGGAGACGGTCATCGTCCCCGCCCGGCCGTCCGACAAGGCGGCACTGCACGTCGCGCTCTCCCAGCTCGCCGAGCAGGACCCGCTGATCGGCCTGCGCCAGGACGACGTCCGGCAGGAACTGTCCGTGTCGCTCTACGGGGAAGTGCAGAAGGAAGTCGTCCAGGCGACGCTGGCGCAGGACTTCGGTATCGACGTCGCGTTCCGGAGCACCACGGTGATCTGCACCGAGCGGCTCGTCGGCCCGGGCGCGGCCTTCGAGATCATGCACAAGGAGGGCAATCCGTTCCTCGCCACCGTCGGGCTGCGCGTCGAGCCGGCGCCGCCGGGCGACGGCGTGGACTTCCGGCTGGCGATCGAACTGGGCTCGATGCCCTACGCGTTCATTAAGGCCGTCGAGGAGACCGTGCGCGAGACACTGCGCCAGGGCCTGCACGGCTGGCACATCCCCGACTGCGCGGTCACCCTGACGCATTCCGGGTACGCGGCACGCCAGAGCCACGCCCACGCCGTCTTCGACAAGAGCATGTCGAGCACGGCCGGGGACTTCCGCAATCTGACGCCGCTGGTGCTGATGAGCGCGTTGCGCCAGGCCGGTACGCGGGTCCACGAGCCGGTACACCGCTTCCTGCTCGACCTCCCGGCCGACGCCCTCGGCCCGGTACTGCCCGTACTGGCCCGCCTGGGCGCCGTCCCGGAGACCCCCCTCCTGCGCACCTCGACCTGCCGCCTCGAAGGCACGATCCCCGCAGCCGGCGTACGCGAACTCCAACGCACCCTCCCGTTTTTGACCCGCGGCGAGGGCGTCCTGGACACCACCTTCGACCGCTACCGCCCGGTCCCCACCACCCCACCCCCGTCCCGCCCCCGCACCGACCCCAACCCCCTCGACCGCAAGGAGTACCTGCTCCAGGTCGTACGCCGGACGGGAGGGGGTGGGCGGTGAAGGGGCGGGAGGGTGGGTAGTCGGGCGGTATGGGTGGGATTGTCGTTGGGGTGTGTTCGTGGACGGATCCGGCGCTGGTGCGGAGTGGGTGGTATCCGGCGGGGAGTCGGGGGGCGGAGGGGAGGTTGCGGTATTACGCCGGGCGGTTTTCCGTGGTGGAGGTCGACGCGACGTACTACGCGCTGCCCAGCGCGCGGAACAGTGCGCTGTGGGCGGCGCGCACGCCGGACGGTTTCCGGTTTGATGTGAAGGCGTTCTCGCTGCTCACCGGGCATCCCACGCGGGCGGCGGCGTTGCCTGGCGAGTTGCGTCCGGCGTTCGTACGCGGTTCTCGGGCCCGGGGTGCTCGATACGTCGATCCCGGGTTGGCCGATGAGGTGTGGGAGTGGTTCAGCGGGGCGCTCGAACCGCTGCGGAACGCCGGCCGCCTCGGCACGCTGCTGTTTCAGTTCCCGCCGTGGTTCGAACCGGGTGCGCGCGCCGAGGAGTTTCTCGGCGAGTGCGGGGAGCGTACGGAGGGGTGGCCCGTCGCCGTGGAGTTCCGGCATCCCGGCTGGTGGCGGGGGGAGACGGCCGACCGGACCGCGGAGCTGCTCTCGGAACTGGGCATGGCGGCCGTGGCCGTGGACATGACGCAGGCGTTGCCGGTGTCGGTGCCGCCCGTCACCCCGGTGACCTCGCCCCGCACGGCGGTGGTCCGCTTCCATGGGAGGAGCGAGGCCTGGGGATCGGGCAGTAAGGAGGATCGGTACCGGCACGTCTATTCGGCCGATGAACTGGCCCAGTGGGTACCGCGGATACGGTCCATGGCCGAGCGCGCCGACACCGTCCACGTGCTGTTCAACAACTGCTGCGGGGACGCGGCAGTACGGGCGGCGGAGACGATGCGGGGTCTGCTGCCCCGGCCGGGCCGCGGTCGGTGAGGCGGCCCGACTCGAGGACGGCGGTGCGGGTGGCCACGGCCGCGGTGTCGCGGTCGTGGGTGATCAGTACTAGAGCGAGGTCCGGTCGGGTGCGGAGCAGGCCGGTGAGGAGAGCGAGCAGGGAGCGGCGGGTCACGGTGTCCAGGCCCGAGGTGATCTCGTCGCAGATCAGGACCCTGGGCCGGGCCAGCAGGGCGCGGGCCAGGGCCGCGCGCTGGAGCTCGCCGCCGGAGAGCTGGTGGGGGCGGCGGCGTACCAGGTCGGCGGGGAGCCCGAGGGCGGTGAGGGTGTGCCGCGCCTCGGCCAGGGCCTCGGCGACGGGCACGGTCCGCAGCCGGACGGCGGTACGGGCCACCTGGTCCAGGACCGGGCGGTGTTCGTCGAAGGCGGCGCGGGGGTCCTGGAAGACGTACTGAACGGCGGCCAGTTGCGCGCGGGTGCGGGCGCGCAGGCTGCGTGGGAGAGGCGTGCCGTCGAGCAGGATCTCACCGTCGTGGGTGCGGTGGAGGCCGGCCAGGCAGCGGCCGAGGGTCGTCTTGCCGCTCCCGGACGGGCCGACGACGGCCAGGCACTCGCCGGAGCGGAGGGTGAGGGCGGGGACGTGCAGGACGGGGGTGCGGTGGTGGCGGGCGGTCAGGTCGCGGAGGTGGAGGAGAGGGCTGGTGGGGGCCTTGGCCGTACGGTCGTCGGGGGCGGTGGGCCCAGCAGCGGTGAGCGGTGTTGATGCCGACAACAGTTCGCGCGTCCAGGCGTGTTGAGGAGCTGACCAGAGTTCCTCCGTCGGGCCCGATTCCACGACGCGTCCCGCGCGCATGACGTGGAGGTCGTCGGCGAGGGCGCGTACGACGTCCAGATCGTGGCTGAGGAGGAGGACGGCGATGCCCTGGCGGGCCAGTGCGGCGAGCTGTCCGGCGATGCGGCGTTTGGTCGGCGCGTCCTGGCCGGTGGTCGGCTCGTCGGCGATCACCGCGCGGGCGCCGGTCAGCAGGGCCTGGGCGAGGACGAAGCGCTGCTGCTGGCCGCCGGAGAGCTGGTGCGGGTAGCGGCGCAGCAAAGCTTCCGCGTCCGGGAGTTGGGCCTGCGCGCAGGCGCGCAGGACGCGTTCGGTGACGGCCGCGCGGCGGTCGCGGCGGGGCAGGTCGCGTACTTGCGCGCGGGCGATGTCGCGGAGGAGGGCGTCGGCCCGGCGGGCGGGGTTGAGGGCGGCGGCCGGGTGCTGGGGCACGTAACCGATCAGGCCGTCCGGTACGCGCACCTCGCCGGTGACGCGGGTGCCGGGCGGGTACTCGCCCAGCAGGGCCAGCCCCGTGGTCGTCTTGCCGCTGCCGGACGCGCCGACGAGCGCGGTGATCCGCCCGGGGTACAGGCGCAGGGACACCCCGTCGACGATCGCGCGGCCGGGACCGGTCTCCGCGTCGACCACGACCCGCAGGTCCTCGATCTCCGCGACCGCGTCACCGGTGGGCAGCAGGGATGTGGGCATCGGCCCGTTCACGAGCGGGTCTCCTTTCGCACCGAGGGCCGCGCCGACGACCGCACCCAGGGCCGCGCCGAGCACCGCGCCCAGGGCCGCGCCGACGACCGCGCCCAGGACCGCGCCGAGGGCCGGGTGCGGGCCAGCCCCTCGTCGAAGAGCAAGTTGGCGCCCGTGGTCAGGGCGATGATCAGCACTGCGGGCAGGACGACGGCCCAGGGCTGGACGAACAGGCCCGTGCGGTTGCGGTCGACCATCACCGCCCAGTCGGCGGCGTCCGGGGCCACGCCGACGCCCAGGAAGGCGGCGGTGGCCACGAGGTACAGGACGCCGGTCAGCCGGGTGCCGGCATCGGCGGCGAGCGTGCGCAGGGCCGAGCGGCCGACGTAGCCCACGGCCATCCGCCACCATGTCTCGCCCTGCATCCGCAGCGCCTCGACGGCGGGGCGGGCGGCCGCCTCGGCGGCGGTGGCGCGGATGATGCGGGCCGCGTCCGGGATGTTGACCAGTGCAACGAGGAGCGCGAGCCCCGCGGCGCCGGGCGAGAAGACGGCCGCGGCGAGGAGGATCAGGAGCAGGGACGGGACCGCGAGGAGGACGTCCAGCGGGCGCATCAGGAGCTCTTCGAGCGGGCCGCGGTGGGTCAGGGCCGCGGCGAGGCCGAGCGGCAGGGCCACCACGTACGCCAGCACGGTCGCGGACAGCGCGGTGAGGACCACCGTACGGCCGCCCAGCAGCACCTGCCGCCAGACGTCCCGGCCGACGAAGTCGGTGCCGGCCCAGTGCCCGCCACCGAGGGTGAACGAGGCGCCGCGGGGCCCGGGTTCGCCCGCGAACAGCGGGCCGAGGAGGGCGATCAGCAGCGGTACGGCGGTGATCAGGAGGGCGAGAGCAAAGCGGCCGGACGGGCGCGTACGCGGCTTCACGCGGCCACCCCCGCCCGTGGCGTGAACCGGCGCGCCACCAGGTCCGCGCCGAGGTTCAGGACGACGGCGGTGAGCCCGAAGACGACGGCCAGGCCCTGGATGACCGGGACGTCGCGCTCGGCGACGGCGTTCATCAGGACCGTGCCGAGGCCGGGGATCACGAACAGCGCCTCGACGACGATGACGCCGCACAGCAGCCAGTCGATCGTGCGCGCCAGCTGCTGCGCGGCGGGGGCGAGGGCGTTGGGGAGGGCGTGCGTGTACCGGACGCGCGCGCCCGGGATGCCGTACCGGCGGGCCTGCGCGGCGTACGGCGACGCCAGCGCGTCGATCATGCCGGCCCGGACCAGCCGGGCCAGCGAGCACACCGGCCGGGCGAGCAGGACGAGGACCGGGAGGACGAGCGCGGCGGGGTGGGCGAGCAGGTCACTGCCGTAGCCGACGGCGGTCGGCGGCAGCCAGTCCAGGCGCAGCGCGAAGACCGTGACGAGGAGGACGCCGAGGGCGAATTCCGGTACGGCGTAGACGCCCAGGGTCACGGAGCTGATGAGGCGGTCGGCGAGCCGGCCCTCGCGGCGGGCCGCGAGGACGCCGAGGCCGACGGAGACCGGTATCAGGAGCGCGACCGTCAGGGCCGCGAGCAGCACGGTCGGGCCGAAGCCGGTCGCGAGATACGTGGCGACCGGGCGGCCGGAGGTCAGGGACGTGCCGAGGTCGCCGTGGAGGAGCCCGGCCGCCCAGGCGGCGAGCCGTTCGTGGGCGGGCCGGTCCAGGTGCAGGGCCTCGCGGATGGCCGCGATACGGGCCGGGTCGGGCTGGTCGCCCGCGAGGGCCACGGCCGCGTCGCCGGGCAGCGCCTCGGTGAGCGCGAAGACCAGCAGGACGACGGCCACGGTCTGGCCGGCGCCGAGCAGCACCCGGCGGACCACCCAGGCCCGCAGCCCGTCGCCGCGCACGGCCTTGGAGACGCGCGCACCCTTGGAGACGCGCGCGGTCCTCGGGGCTTCGGTGTCGCTCACGCCAGCCACACCTTGTCGAAGCGGGCCCAGCCCAGAGTGTTGGCGGGCGCGTCGTGCGCGATGCCGCGTACGTTGCGCGCCGTGCCGAGGATCCAGTCGGCGAAGCCCCAGACCAGGAAGCCGCCCTCGGCGTACAGCCGGCGCTGCATCCGCTCGTAGAGGGCCGCCCGGTCCTTCTTGTCCTTGGTCGACTGAGCCTGCTGGTAGAGCGCGTCGAAGTCCTTGTGGTGCCACTGGGTGGCGTTGGTGGTGGAGTCGGTCAGCAGCCGCTGGGAGAGGTGGGACTCGATGGGCATGGCGCCGGAGCGGTAGCCGGCGAGCGTCCCGGAGTCCAGGGTGTCGGCCCAGTAGCTGTCCTTGCTGCCGGTCCTGACCGTCATGCGCACGCCCGCCTTGGCGGCCTGGTCGCGGAAGATGGACGCGGCCTCGGTGAAGCCGGCGGCGACGGCGGAGGTGTCCAGGGTGACCTTCAGGCCCTCGGCGCCCGCCTTCTTCAGCAGGTGGCGGGCCTTGTCCAGGTCCTGGGTGCGCTGCGGGAGGCCGTCGGCGTAGTACTCGTACCCCTTGCCGAAGAGGTCGTTGCCGATCTCGCCGGCGCCGGACAGCGCGCCCTTGACCAGCTCCTCGCGGTCGGCGATCAGGAAGAACGCCTCGCGTACCCGCTTGTCGTCGAACGGCGCCCGGTCGGTCTTCATCGCGAACGCCTGCATGGCGCTGTTGCGCAGCCGGACGATCTCTATCTGGCCCTTGCCCTCGTGCGCGCGTGCGGTGGTCGGGTTCAGTTCGTGGGCGTACTCGACCTGGCCGCCGAGGAGGGCGTTGACGCGGGCCGACTCCTCGTTGGCGATCACGAATTCCAGCCGGTCCAGGTGCGGCGCGCCGTCCCAGTACCCGTCGTACCGCTCGACGACGGCGGACCGGCCGGGCGCGAAGGAGACGAAGCGGAACGGGCCGCTGCCGACCGGCCGGTGGTCGAAGTGGCGCGCGCCCTCGGGAACGATGTACGCGCCGAACGCGGCCAGCACGTTGGGGAATTCGGCCGTGGGGCGCTTCAGTACGAACTCCACCGTGCGGTCGTCGACGGCCCGGCTCGCCTTGAGGTCGATGGGCTCCAGGGACGCCTTGGCGCGGAACGCCTCCTTCGGGTCGGCGATGCGGCGGTAGCTGTAGAGGACGTCGGCGGCGGTCACCGGCTGCCCGTCGTGGAAGGTGGCCTTGCGCAGCTTCACCCGCCAGCGGTCCAGGCCGTCGTTCGGTTCCCAGGAGGCGGCGAGGCGCGGCTCGGCGGCGAGGTCGTCGCCGTAGTCGGCGAGCTTGTCGAAGAGGGCCTTGGCGCGGGCGGCGTCGGCGAAGAGGTTGGTGCGGTGCGGGTCGAGGGTCTCGCTCGCGCCGCCGCCGGCGAACGCGGCCCGCAGCGTGCCGCCGCGCCGCGGTCCCCCGCCTGCGCCCGCGTCGCCGGTGGTGCCGGGGCCGC
>NZ_JBEPFC010000204.1:0-10195 GCF_040301705.1 Streptomyces sp. NPDC000151
GCCCCGGGGCGCAGGCCTCCGGGGGGACCCGGCGGCGCGGCGGCCGGGGCGCGAACCGCCGCCCCAGCGGCCGCGAGCGGCACGACGAGAAGATCACCGTGTACGTCTCCGCCGAGGAGCTGATGGACCTGGAGCACGCGCGCCTGGTCCTGCGCGGCGAGCACGGCCTCGCGGTGGACCGCGGCCGGATCGTCCGTGAGGCCGTCGCCGTCGTCCTGGCGGACCTGGAGTCCCGGGGGGACGCCAGCATCCTCGTGAGGCGTCTGAGGGGCCGCTGAGCGCCTTCTTGAGGCCAGGCTGCGGAACTCCGGCCGCCCCGGCGGCCGGGTCCGCGCCGGCCGGGCCCCGGCGGGTTAGCCTTCGGACACCGGTGGGCGCCGCCCGCCGGTGATCAGCCCGGCGCCGCGCGCGGCACGGGACCGCAGCGTATGGACCACGATGCCGACGACCCACGACGACCCCGCAGCGCCCGCCCCGCGCACCCCGCGCCGCTCCCTGGGCCACGGCCCGGCCCCGGAGCCGGACCTCTCTCCGGAGCCGGAGGCGGCCGAGCCGGAGCCCGTACGGGAAGCCGTACCGGAGCCGACCCCGGAGCCCGCCGAGCCGGAACCGGACGACGTACCGGAGCCCGCCGAGCCCGCGGATGCCACCGTCACCGGTGACGGCAGGTTCACCCTCCACCTGGAGAACTTCGAGGGCCCCTTCGACCTCCTCCTGCAGCTGATCTCCAAGCACAAGCTGGACGTCACCGAGATCGCGCTCTCGCAGGTCACCGACGAGTTCATGGCGCACATCCGGGCCATGGGCCCGGACTGGGACCTGGACCAGACGACGGAGTTCCTGGTCGTCGCGGCCACCCTGCTGGACCTCAAGGCCGCGCGGCTGCTGCCCGCCGCCGAGGTCGAGGACGAGGCGGACCTCGCCCTCCTGGAGGCGCGCGACCTGCTCTTCGCACGGCTGCTCCAGTACCGCGCGTACAAGGAGATCGCCGACATCTTCAGCCGCCGCCTGGCGGACGAGGCGCGCCGGTACCCGCGTACCGTCGGGCTCGAACCGCACCACGCCGAGCTGCTGCCCGAGGTGGTGATCAGCATCGGCGCCGAGGGGTTCGCGCGGCTCGCCGTGAAGGCGATGCAGCCCAAGGCCAAGCCGCAGGTGTACGTCGACCACATCCACGCGCCGCTGGTCAGCGTCCGGGAGCAGGCCGAGGTGATGGTGGCGCGGCTGCGCGCGGCGGGCGAGGCGTCCTTCCAGGAGCTGACCGAGGACGCGCCGGACACGCTCACGGTCGTCGCCCGCTTCCTGGCGCTGCTGGAGCTGTACCGGGAGCGCGCGGTCGTCCTCGACCAGCCCGAGGCGCTGGGGGAGCTGACCGTCCGCTGGGCGGGTACGGAGGACGGCGCCGAGCCGGTCGTCACGGACGAGTTCGACCGGCCGCCGGAGCAGCCGGCCGAGGGGAAGACCGAGAAGGAGACGGAGACGGCATGAGCGACGTCAGCACGGACCGGGACGGGCCGGCCGTCGGCACGGAGGAGGCATACGACCTCCCGGAGGCGCAGGCCCCGGAGCTCCCCGAAGCGCCGGCCGGCGCCCTCGGGGTCGCGGCCCTCGATCTCAAGCCCGCGCTCGAGGCCGTCCTCATGGTCGTCGACGAGCCCGCCACCGAGGAGCACCTCGCCAAGGTGCTGCAGCGCCGCCGCCGTGACGTGACGATCGCGCTGCGCGAACTGTCGGAGGACTACACCCGGCAGGGCCGCGGCTTCGACCTGCGGCTGGTCGCGGGCGGCTGGCGGTTCTACACCCGCCCGGAGTACGCGGACGCCGTGGAGAGCTTCGTCCTGGACGGCCAGCAGGCCCGGCTGACGCAGGCCGCATTGGAGACTCTGGCCGTGGTCGCGTACCGTCAACCGGTCAGCCGGTCCCGGGTCTCTGCCGTGCGCGGTGTCAACTGCGACGGCGTGATGCGCACCCTCTTGCAGCGCGGTCTGGTCGAGGAGGCGGGCACGGAAGGCGAAACAGGTGCGATCCTGTACAGGACGACGAACTACTTTCTGGAGCGGATGGGCCTGCGGGGCCTGGACGAGCTCCCCGAGCTCGCCCCGTTCCTCCCCGAGGCGGACGCGGTCGAGGGCGACTCCCGGGAAGGTGTGCCGTCGTTCGACGTAGACGACAGCGGCGACTCTCAGACGGATCATTGATGCGAAGCAGCGGCAGGAACAGCAGCGGTAGGGGTAACTACCGGGGCGCGGGCAACCAACGCGATGACAAGCAGAAGCGCGCGGGCAAGCCCCGTCCGGAGGAGCGCCGCTACGACGTGGGCGGTTCCGGCTCCGGCTCGGGCTCCGGCTCCGGCTCCGGCGACGCGCCCCGCAAGGGACGCGGCGCGGCGGCCCGCGGCGGCGCCAAGGGCGGCCCGAAGGTCAGCCCGCGCAGCCAGGAGGGCAAGGGCGCCAAGGGGGCCCGCGGTCGCGGCTCCCAGCCGGCCCGCCCGCGCGAGCTCGACGCGAAGATCGAGGAGCGCAACCGCGCCCGGTACGACAAGCCCCAGGTCAAGACCCCCAAGACCTTCGGCGACCAGGAGGGCGAGCGGCTCCAGAAGGTGCTGGCCCGCGCGGGCATGGGCTCGCGGCGCGCCTGTGAGGAGCTGATCGACGCGGCCCGTGTCGAGGTGAACGGCCAGATCGTCACCGAGCAGGGCGTCCGCGTCGACCCGGAGAAGGACGAGATCAAGGTGGACGGCCTGACCGTCGCCACCCAGTCCTACCTCTTCTTCGCGCTGAACAAGCCGGCCGGCGTCGTCTCCACCATGGAGGACCCCGACGGCCGCCAGTGCCTGGGCGACTACGTCACCAACCGCGAGACCCGGCTCTTCCACGTCGGCCGGCTGGACACGGAGACCGAGGGCATCATCCTGCTCACCAACCACGGTGAGCTGGCGCACCGCCTGACCCACCCCCGGTACGGCGTGCAGAAGACCTACCTCGCCGCCATCCAGGGCCCGCTGCCGCGCGAGATCGGCAGGATGCTCAAGGACGGCATCGAGCTGGAGGACGGGTACGCGCGCGCCGACCACTTCCGGGTCGTGCAGCAGACCGGCAAGAACTACCTCGTCGAGGTGACCCTCCACGAGGGCCGCAAGCACATCGTGCGCCGGATGCTCTCCGAGGCCGGCTTCCCGGTCGAGAAGCTCGTCCGGACCTCCTTCGGGCCGATCTCGCTCGGCGACCAGAAGTCCGGCTGGCTGCGCCGGCTGACCAACACCGAGGTCGGCATGCTGATGCGCGAGGTCGACCTCTAGGCCGTACCGGGTCGCGTGCCCGCCCGTCCACAGTTGCGGCAGCGGGGGACCACCCCTTATCGTCACCATGACGACTAAGGGGTGGTTTTTCTCATGTCCGCGAAGGATTCCGCGACCGGCTCGCTCCTCGGGCTCGCCCTCGGTGACGCGCTCGGCTACCCGACCGAGTTCAAGAGCGTTCCGGCGATCGAGGCCGCGTACGGCCCGTGGCGCGGGCTCGACCTGCCCACGCCCGCGTACATCACCGACGACACGCAGATGACGCTCGCGCTCGCCCGCGGCCTCCGCGCGGCCATGGAAAGCGGCCCCCTGGACGCCGCGGCCTTCGAGCCACCCGTACGCAGCGAGTACGTCGCCTGGTGGCGCTCCCCGGACAACAACCGCGCCCCCGGGAACACCTGCCTGACCGCCTGCCGCCTGCTGAGCGAGCCGGGCCGCCCTTGGGCCGAGGCCAGCCAGATCGGCTCCAAGGGCTGCGGCGCCAACATGCGCGTCGCCCCGATCGGGCTCGCCCCCGGCCTGACCGCCGACCAGCGGGCGGGCGCCGCCCAGCTCCAGTCCGCGCTCACCCACGGCCACCCCACCGGCCTCGCCGCGAGCGACCTGACGGCGTACGCGATCCACGCCCTCGCCCAGGGTGCAAGCGCCGCCGACCTCCCCGCCCTCCTGCGTGCCTACGCCCGCGACCAGCGCACGCTCTACCGTGCCGACTGGCTCGGCGACCTCTGGAGGCACGCCCACGACGACTCCCCCGAAGCGTTCATCGCCCGCGGCTGGGACGACTGCCTCGGGGTCCTCGACCGCCTCGACGCCGCCCTCCGCAGCCCCACCCCGGAGGCCGACCCGTGCCTGGCCACCGGCGAGGGCTGGATCGCCGAAGAAGCCCTGGCCACCGCCCTCCTCTCCTTCCTGCTCTTCCCCGAGGAGCCCGTCACGGCACTGCGCCGCGGCGCCGTCACCGGCGGCGACTCCGACTCCATCGCCTGCCTGGCCGGCGCCTTCGCCGGTGCCCACCTCGGCGCCGACGCCTGGCCCGCGGCCTGGGTCGACCGCATCGAACACCGCGACGAGCTCCGCTCCCTCGGCCGGCTCTGGGACTGAGGCGCCCGTCTCGCAGGGCGGGCGCGGACGGCGGCTGTCGGTGGCAGTCGATACGCTGATCAGGTGGACGGGTGCGGCGGCGCACCGGCGGAAGACGCGAGGAGCAGGGACGTGGCGGTACGTGCGGTCCGAGGGGCCGTTCAGCTGGAGCGGGACGACGCGGAGCACATGCATGAGCAGGTGTCCGAGCTGCTGACCGCCATCCTGGAGCGCAACAGCCTCGTGCCGGACGACCTGATCAGCGTGTGGTTCACGGCCACGCCCGATCTGCACAGCGACTTCCCCGCCGTCGCGGCCCGCAAGCTGGGCATCACCGACGTTCCGCTGATCTGCGCGCAGGAGCTGGACATCGCCGGGGCCATGCCCCGCGTGGTGCGGATCCTGGCGCACGTCGAGAGCGACCTCCCCAAGGCGGAGATCGCGCACGTCTACCTGGGCGCGGCCGGCGCGCTGCGGAAGGACATCGCGCAGTGAGGACCGCGATCGTCCTCGGGACGGGACTGATCGGCACCTCGGCCGCGCTGGCGCTGAGCGCCCGCGGCGTGCGGGTGCACCTCGCCGACCACGACCCGGCGCAGGCCCGTACGGCGGCGGCGCTCGGTGCGGGGACCGTGGAGGAGCCCGAGGGCCCCGTCGACCTCGCGATCGTGGCGGTGCCGCCCGCGCACGTCGCGGCGGCGCTGGCCGACGCCATGCGCCGAAACCGCGCCCGCGCGTATCTGGACGTCGCCAGCGTCAAGGCCGGCCCGCGGCGCGAGCTGGAGGCGCTGGGCCTGGACCTCACCCCGTACATCGGTACGCATCCGATGGCCGGCAAAGAGCGGTCCGGGCCGCTGGCCGCGACCGCCGACCTCTTCGAGGGCCGGCCGTGGGTCCTCACGCCGACCCGCGACGGCGACACCGAGGTGCTCAACCTCGCGCTGGAGCTGGTCGCGCTGTGCCGGGCCGTCCCGGTCGTCATGGACGCCGAAGCGCACGACCGCGCGGTGGCCCTGGTCAGCCACACCCCCCAGCTGGTCTCCAGCCTGGTCGCGGCGCGCCTCCGGGGCGCCGACGAGACCGCCGTACGGCTGTGCGGTCAGGGCATCCGCGATGTGACCCGCATCGCCGCCTCGGACCCCGCCATGTGGATCGACATCCTCTCGGCGAATCCGGGACCGGTCGCGGACGTGCTCTCCGAGATCGCGGCCGACCTGGACGAGACCGTGCAGGCGCTGCGCGGGCTGCAGTCCGCCGACGAGGCCAAGCGCGGCGCGGGCGCCGGCGGCATCGAGGACGTGCTGCGGCGCGGCAACGCGGGCCGCGAGCGGGTGCCGGGCAAGCACGGCGCCGCTCCCGCCGCGTACGAGATCGTGGCCGTGCACATCGGCGACCAGCCGGGCGAGCTGGCGCGGATCTTCGCCGACGCCGGGCAGGCGGGCGTCAACATCGAGGACGTCCGCATCGAGCACGCGACCGGCCAGCAGGCGGGCTTCATCCAGCTCACGGTCGAGCCGTCGGCGGTGCCGGTGCTCACCGCGGCGCTGCGCGAGCGCGGTTGGTCCATCCGCCAGTAGGCGGCGCGGGAAGCGTCACAAACCCCCCACTCCCCTGGGGGGAAAACGTGTCTGCGTGTACCCGGTAACCTTGTCCGAGGCCCATTCGGCCGCAGGATCCCCGCCCCGTGCACAAGGAAAGGTGTTCGTCACCGTGGAAACCGCCGCCCGGACCGCCCCGGCAGCAGTGATTGTCGCCATCGACGGCCCCTCCGGCACGGGCAAGTCCAGCACGTCCAAGGCGGTCGCCGCCAAGCTGGCGCTGAGCTACCTGGACACCGGTGCCCAGTACCGCGCGATCACCTGGTGGATGCTGTCCAACGGCGTCGACATCCAGGACCCGACCGCCATCGCCACGGCCGCCGCCAAGCCCGCGATCGTCTCCGGCACCGACCCGTCGGCGCCGACGATCACGGTCGACGGCCAGGACGCCGCGGGCCCGATCCGTACGAAGGAGGTCACCTCCGCGGTCAGCGCCGTCAGCGCCGTCCCCGAGGTGCGCAGCCTGATCACGGACCTGCAGCGGACCATCGCCGGCTCCGCCGAGCGCGGCATCGTCGTCGAGGGCCGGGACATCGGTACGACCGTCCTGCCCGACGCCGACCTGAAGATCTTCCTCACCGCCTCGCCCGAGGCGCGTGCCGCCCGGCGCAGCGGTGAGCTCAAGGGCAAGGAGGCCACCGACCTGGCCGCCACCCGCGAGGCGCTGATCAAGCGCGACGCCGCCGACTCGGCCCGCAAGACCTCGCCGCTGGCCAAGGCCGACGACGCGGTCGAGGTGGACACCACGGACCTGACCCTGGAGCAGGTCATCGAGTGCGTGGTCACCCTCATCGAGTCGAAGATCGCGGAGAAGAGCGCCGCGTGACCGATTCCGACCGGCTGCCGAGCGCCGGCGGTGCCGCGATCGGGCGGCGGATCGGCATCGGCCTCATGTACGGCCTGTGGCAGCCGCGGGTGCTGGGCGCCTGGCGGGTGCCGTCGGCGGGCCCGGTGATCCTCGCGGGCAACCACGCGCACAACATCGACGGGCCCATGATCATCGGCACCGCGCCCCGGCCGGTGCACTTCCTGGTCAAGAAGGAAGCCTTCGCCGGGCCGCTGGACCCCTTCCTGCGCGGCATCGGGCAGCTGAAGGTCGACCGGACGGGCACCGACCGGACCGCGATCACCGACGCGCTGGGCGTGCTGGAGCGCGGCGGGGTACTCGGCATCTTCCCGGAGGGCACCCGCGGCGAGGGCGACTTCGCGTCGCTGCGCGCGGGGCTGGCGTACTTCGCCGTACGCTCGGGAGCGCCCATCGTGCCGGTCGCGGTGCTCGGCAGCGCGGAGCGGGCGGGCCGGGCGATACCGGCGCTGCCGCCGCTGCGCAGCCGCGTCGACGTCGTCTTCGGCGACGCCTTCCAGGCCGGGGACGGCAGCGGGCGGCGGACGCGGAAGGCGCTGGACGAGGCGACCGTACGCATCCAGGAGCGGCTGACCGCGCACCTGACGACGGCGAAGCGGCTGACCGGCCGGCACGGCACGTGACCGGCCGGTCAGCCGCTTCGCCGGGGGAATCCGCACGGACCCCCTGACACTTTGAGCAGTGGGCGCCGGGACGGCGGCCCACCGACCACGCAGAACGAGGAACGGACTTCATGAACGACCAGATCCACAGCGGCGACGAGCACGGTGAGCTCGGCGACGCGGAGTACGCGGAGTTCATGGAGCTCGCCGCGCAGGAGGGCTTCGACCCGGCCGAGGTCGAGGGCGACATCGCGGCGGCCGGCCACGGCCCGCTGCCCGTCCTCGCCGTCGTCGGCCGCCCGAATGTCGGCAAGTCGACTCTCGTGAACCGCTTCATCGGCCGCCGCGAGGCCGTCGTCGAGGACAAGCCCGGCGTCACCCGTGACCGTGTGACCTACGAGGCGGACTGGAACGGCCGCCGCTTCAAGGTCGTCGACACCGGCGGCTGGGAGCAGGACGTGCTCGGCATCGACGCGTCCGTCGCCGCGCAGGCGGAGTTCGCGATCGAGGCCGCCGACGCGGTGGTCTTCGTCGTGGACGCCAAGGTCGGCGCGACCGACACCGACGAGGCCGTGGTGAAGCTGCTGCGCCGGGCCGGCAAGCCGGTCGTGCTGTGTGCCAACAAGGTCGACGGCGCGTCGGGCGAGGCGGACGCGGCCATGCTGTGGTCGCTCGGCCTCGGCGAGCCGTACCCGGTCTCGGCCCTGCACGGCCGCGGCACGGGCGACCTGCTGGACGCCGCGCTGGACGCGCTGCCCGAGGCGCCGCAGCAGACCTTCGGCACGGCTCTCGGCGGCCCGCGCCGCATCGCGCTCATCGGCCGCCCGAATGTCGGCAAGTCCTCCCTGCTGAACAAGGTCGCCGGCGAGGAGCGGGTGGTCGTCAACGAGATGGCCGGCACCACCCGCGACCCGGTCGACGAGCTGATCGAGCTGGGCGGCAAGACCTGGAAGTTCGTGGACACCGCGGGGATCCGCAAGCGCGTCCACCTCCAGGAGGGCGCCGACTACTACGCCTCGCTGCGCACGGCGGCCGCCGTGGAGAAGGCGGAGGTCGCGGTCGTCCTGATCGACGCGAGCGAGTCGATCAGCGTGCAGGACCAGCGGATCATCACCATGGCCGTTGAGGCGGGCCGCGCGCTGGTCATCGCGTACAACAAGTGGGACAACCTCGACGAGGAGCGCCGCTTCTACCTGGAGCGGGAGATCGAGCGCGACCTCGTGCAGATCCCGTGGGCGATGCGGGTCAACGTCTCGGCGCGTACCGGACGGCACATGGAGAAGCTCGTGCCGGCCATCGAGACCGCGCTCGCCGGCTGGGAGACCCGGGTGCCGACCGGCCGCCTGAACGCCTTCCTCGGCGAGATCGTCGCCTCGCACCCGCACCCGGTACGCGGCGGCAAGCAGCCGCGCATCCTCTTCGGCACGCAGGCCGGCACCAAGCCGCCCCGCTTCGTGCTCTTCGCTTCCGGCTTCCTGGAGGCCGGCTACCGCCGCTTCATCGAGCGCCGGCTGCGCGAGGAGTTCGGCTTCGACGGGACCCCGATCCACATCTCGGTGCGGGTGCGCGAGAAGCGCGGCCGGAAGAAGTAGCGGAAGCAGAGAAGCAGCAGAAGCAAGAGCCTGCTCGGACACGGGCTCTCAGCAGCAGCGGGACGGGCCCGCTCGCGCCGGAAGCGGTGCGGGCGGGCCCTTTCGCGTGCTCGGTTCGCGTACTCAGTGGCGGTACGGGCGGTTGTCGCGGGGCGCCGGGGGCAGCGCGGCCGGGGCGTGGCCCCGGGAGTGCTGCGGGGGCAGCGGCACCTCGCGGCGGCCGGCCGCCGCGGGCGTGGTGCGCCGCCAGATCCGCCGCAGCACCTCCGGACTCAGCTCGTCCTCGCCCGTACGGTCCCCGGGCAGGGCCCGGAAGGAGCGGCGGTACTCGGCGTAGAGCGCGTCGTAGATCGGCGTGGCCGAACCACGCTCCGGGTGGTGCGCGGCGGGCTCGTACGACGGGCGCATGCCGGGGATGGAGTGGAACGGGGCGCGGGGGGACGGGTCGTATGGGTGCACGTCTGTGCCAACGACCCGGAGCCCCGCGGGATGCGGCCTTTGGTGGCGAATCGGCTGATCGCGGGGCATACACGAACTTCTGTAGGGCCCGGAGGCCCGCAGTCGCAGGACCCGCGCCGCGTGCGCGTGACGCCTCGGACATCCGTACGCGGACGGGCGGCCGCCCCCTCCGTGGGGAACGGCCGCCCGTGGGCCCGCCGGACGGCGGCTCAGGTGCCGGCCAGCGGCATGGCCATGGCGACCAGCTGTCCCCGCGCCGCGGCCTTCTCCAGCGCCTCGCGCATCAGGTCCTCGCGCGGCTGCTGGCCGATCGAGCCGTGCGGCGCCGCGTACACCACCACCGTCCGGGACTTGTTGACCGCCGCGCGCCAGCCGTCGGAGACCGGGAGCGGCTGGTGCGCCTTCCACCAGGCGTTCTGCCCGCCGGCCTCGCCGCTGTCCTGGAGCACGGCGTGCAGCTGGCCCATGGCGAGCAGCACGGACCAGCCCGTCCCGCCCGCCGGCAGTACGGCCATGTCCTCGACCGGGTGGAAGCCCTGCTCCCGCAGCAGCGGCAGGAAGTCGTCGTCGAGGCCGGCCGAGCCGGGGCGCGCGATCGGGCCGTTCGGCTCCACCACCAGCGCGGGCCGCAGGTCGCCCTCGACCAGGACCAGGCCGCAGGTCACGCCGAGGGTCGCCTGACGCGGGGCCGGCGTCGGCCC
>NZ_JBEPFC010000205.1:0-10184 GCF_040301705.1 Streptomyces sp. NPDC000151
GCCCCGCGCCGGCCACCGGGCCCGCCCGCAGCACCCCCCTGCTCGTGCACTGCGTCGTACGCCGGGGACCGCCTGCCTGCTCCCTCGCGGCCTGAGCCGCGAGCCCGCGAGCCCGCGAGTCACCGGTCCCCTTCCGTACCCCCGTGCGGGGCGCAGGACGCCGCATCCGGCGCCGCCCCGGCACCAGCAGACCCCTGGAGCGACACGATCATGAGCAACCGCAACAGCCAGGCGAACAAGCAGGCAGCCCGTGAGCGGCTGCGCGCCGAGCGCGAGCGGCAGGCCAAGAAGGACAAGGTGCGCCGTCAGCTGACGGTCGGCGGCGCGATCGTCGTGGTGCTGGCCATCGCCGGCGGCATCGGGCTGGCCGTGGCCAAGTCCGGCGGCGGCGGCGACGGCAGCCCCGAGGACACCTGGGCCAAGGCCAAGGACGCCAAGCTGGTCAAGCCGGCCCACACCTCCGGCGCCGACGGCACGACCGTCACGATCGGCGAGAAGGGCGCCAAGAACACCCTCGATCTCTACGAGGACCCGCGCTGCCCCGGCTGCGCCAACTTCGAGCAGAACGTCGGCGCGACGGTCGAGAAGGACATCGCGGACGGCAAGTACAACGCCTCGTACCACCTGGGCACGTTCCTGGACGACAACCTCCAGGGCACCGGCTCCAAGAACGCGCTGAGCGCGCTGGGCGCCGCGCTGGACAAGAGCCCCGAGGCGTTCCTCCACTACAAGCTGGCGCTGTACTCGAAGAAGTACCACCCGGAGGAGACCGGCCCGGACAAGTTCGCCGACGACGCGTACCTGATCAAGGTCGCGAACACCGTGCCGGAGCTGAAGAACGACAAGACGTTCCAGAAGCACCTCAAGGACGGCACGTACGACCGCTGGGCGCTGACCATGTCGGACGCGTTCAACAAGGCCAAGGACGTGCGGAGCACGCCCACCCTGAAGCTGAACGGCAAGCTGCTGTCCGCCGACGGGCAGAGCGCCCCGTCCACGGTCGACGCGTTCAACTCGCTGGTCGCGAAGAGCCTGAAGAAGTAGCGGAAGCGGCGGCGACGGCCGGCGGGCGCACGGGCGGTACATGATCCGTCCGCCCGCCGGCTGTTGCCGAATCTTGACCCCGCGGCGGCCGGCCACCGTGGCAGACTCCCGGCCATGGAGGGGACCGAATGAGCAACCGCAACAGCCAGGCCGCCAAGTCCGCCGCCCGTGAGCGCATACGTGCCGAGCGGGAGCGGGAGAAGAAGCGCGCGAAACTCCGCCGCCAGCTCGCCGTCGGCGGCGGCGTGCTCGGCGTCCTGGTGATCGCCGGCGGCATCGGCTACGGCGTCATGAAGGCCAACGAGCCCACCGGCTGGGACGCCGCCAAGGAGGCGAAGCTGGTCGAGCCCGCGCACACGCAGGGCAAGAACGGCACCGAGATCCTCATCGGCGACAAGAAGGCCAAGGACACCCTGGAGGTGTTCGAGGACGTCCGCTGCCCGGCGTGCGCGGCCTTCGAACAGTCCACCGGCAAGGTCCTCCTGAAGGACATCGCGGACGGCCGCTACAAGGTCCGCTTCACGATGTACGCGTTCATCGACGACATGGGCGGCGGCGAGGGCTCCAAGAACGCGCTGAGCGCGCTGGGCGCCGCGCTGGACAAGAGCCCCGAGGCGTTCCTCCACTACAAGGAGGCGCTGTACTCGGTGAAGAACCACCCCGAGGAAAGCGTGGACACCTACGCCAAGGACTCCGCGCTGCTGAAGGTCGCGGAGCAGGTGCCCGAGCTCAAGGGCGACAAGAAGTTCGCGCAGGCGGTGAAGGGCGGCACGTACGACCGCTGGGCGATGGAGATGGCCGGGCTGTTCGGCCGCAAGAACGTCAAGGGCACGCCGACCTTCATGCACGGGGACAAGAAGCTGGAGATGGCGCAGATCCCGCAGCAGCAGATGACGCAGGCGCAGTACAACAAGCTCGCGCAGGCCAACTTCAAGAAGATGATCGACGGGGAGTTCGGCCCGGCGAAGAAGTGACGGCGGCCGCCCGTCCGGAGAAGTGACGGCGCGGGTGCGGTGATCGGGGTACGGGTTCACGGATTCGATGGAATCCGTACCCCTCAGACCACTTACCAGCCAGTAGGGTGATCGGCCGTGACCGATCATGACCAGATCTCGCGCCGTACTGCCGTCACGGCCGTAGCCACGACCGCCGCCCTGCTGCCCTTCGGCGCCGCCACCGCGCGCGCCGCCGAGCCCGCCGCCGCGGCCCCCTTCCAGCACGGCGTCGCCTCCGGCGACCCGCTGCCCGACGGCGTCCTGCTGTGGACCCGCGTCACCCCCGGCGCCGACGCGCTGCCCGGCTCGGGCAAGGGCCCGGCCACCGAGGTGCGCTGGCAGGTGGCCGCCGACAAGGGCTTCGCCAAGGTGGTCGCGCGGGGAACCGCGACCGCCTCGGCGGCCACCGACCACACCGTCAAGGCGGACGTACGGGGACTTTCGCCCGCCACCACCTACTGGTTCCGCTTCACCGCGCTCGGCGTCCACTCCCCCGTGGGCCGCACCCGCACCGCGCCCGCCGCGGGCAGCTCGGCCGCCAACGTCCGCTTCGGCGTGGTCTCCTGCGCCAACTGGGAGTCCGGCTATTTCTCGCCGTACCGCCACCTCGCCGCCCGCACCGAACTGGACGCGGTACTGCACCTCGGCGACTACCTCTACGAGTACAAGACCGGCGAGTACCCGGCGCCGAAGTACGTGGTGCGCCCGCACTCCCCCGGTCACGAGCTGCTCACCCTCGCCGACTACCGGATCCGGCACGGCGTCCACAAGACCGACCCGGACGCGCAGATCATGCACGCCACGCACCCGGTGATCGCGATGTGGGACGACCACGAGTTCGCCGACAACGCCTGGAAGGGCGGCGCGTACAACCACACGCCGGACACCGAGGGCGACTGGGCGGCGCGGATGGCCGCGGCCAAGCAGGCGTACTTCGAGTGGATGCCGGTACGCCCCTCCACCGCCGGCACCACCTACCGCCGCCTGCAGTTCGGCACGCTCGCCGACCTGCACCTGCTGGACCTGCGCAGCTTCCGGGACGAACAGCCGCCGATCGGCAGCGGCCGGGCCGACGACCCGGGCCGCACGATCACCGGGCGCGCCCAGCTGGACTGGCTGAAGGCGGGGCTGGAACGCTCGGCGGCGGCCTGGCGGCTGGTCGGCACCTCCGTGATGATCTCGCAGGTGGCCTTCGGGTCCGTGCCCGCACACCTGCTGGGGCCGCTCGCCGAGGTGCTGGGCATGCCCAAGGAGGGGCTGGCCGTCAACACCGACCAGTGGGACGGCTACACCGATGACCGGCGCGAGCTGCTGTCGCACCTCAGCGACCGGTCCATCGGCAACACCGTCTTCCTGACCGGCGACATCCACATGGCGTGGGCCAACGACGTGCCGCTCAAGGCCGCGACGTACCCGGGGCAGGATCCGGTGGCCACCGAGTTCGTCGTCACCTCGGTCACCTCCGACAACCTGGACGACACCCTGCACGTCGCCCCGCACACGGTGTCGCTGCCCGCCGCCGCGGCCATCCGCGCCGCCAACCGGCACGTGAAGTGGCTGGACATGGACAGCCACGGCTACGGCGTCCTGGACGTCACGGCGGAGCGGACGCAGATGGACTACTTCGCCGTCTCCGACAAGGCCGACCGGAACGCCACGGCCTCGCTCGTGCGCTCGTACCGCACGCTCAGCGGCACCCAGCGCGTGGAGCGGGCCGACGGGCCGGTGATCTGAGCGGGACCCCTGCGGCCGCCGGGCCCGCGCCCGGCGGCCGGCGGCTACAGGTCCGCGGCTACAGGTCGGCGAGGAAGCCCAGTCCGACCTTCCAGGCGCTCTCGGCGGCCTCCTTGTCGTGGTCGGGCAGCCCGTCGTCGGTGAAGAGGTGCCCGGCCCCGGCGTAGCGGTAGATCTCCACGTCGGCGCCGGCCCGCTGCATGCGCAGATACCAGGCGTTCAGCCAGTCGTGCGGCTCGAACGGGTCGGGGTCGGCGACGTGCAGCTGGACCGGCAGCTCGTCCACGGAGGCGTCGTCGGCGATGTCGGACGTGCCGTGCATCAGCAGCAGCCCGCGCGCCTTCGCGTCGCCCAGCGCCAGGGTCTGCGCGACGGAGCCGCCGAAGGACAGGCCCGCGTAGACCACGCCGCGCTCGGAGTACGGGGCCGCCGCCACCACCGCGCGCCGCAGCAGCTCGTCCTTGCCGATCTCGTCCTTGATCGCGATGCCGTCCTCGATGGTGTCGGCGGTGCGCCCGTCGAACAGGTCGGGAACGATCACTTCGTGACCGGCGGCGCGCAGCCGCTCGGCGCCCGCCTGTACAGCCGGCCGCAGCCCGTACACAGAATGGAACAGAATGACGGTTTGAGTCGCCGCAGAGCCGGTCACTGGTTTCACTTCCCTGTCGATGGATCGCACTCCTTCCATCGTGCCAGTTACGGTCGACAGGAAGCGGACCCCGACCAGGAGGAATCACGTGTCCATGGAGGACGTACTGCGTCCGCTGATCGTCGTGGGCGGCTCGGTCGCCCTGACGCTCGCCCTGGGGTGGGCGGCGGACCTGGCGATGCGCCGGGCCGACGCCGCGCGCCCGGACACCCCGCTGTGGGGGCTGCTGCGGCGCTGCCGGATACCGCTCCAAGTGGTGCTCTTGACGGCACTGTTGCGCGGGACCTTCGACCGGACCAAGCTCGCGATCATCGACGCGCACAGCGCCGGCATCGGGCAGCTGCTCTCCCTCGTCCTGATCGCGGCCACCGCCTGGCTGGCGATGCGGGTCTCGGCGGCGATCGTGGAGTCCTCGTACTCGCGGTACGCGGCGGGCGCCCGGGACGCCGCGCGGGTCCGCCGGGTCCGTACGCAGGTCACGCTGATCCAGCGGGTGGTCACCGCGGTGGTCACGGTCGTCGCGGTCGCCGCGATGCTGCTGACGTTCCCGGAGATGCGCGCGGTCGGCACCTCGATGCTGGCCTCGGCCGGCGTGCTGGGCATCGTCGCCGGTGTCGCCGCGCAGTCCACGCTCGGCAACCTCTTCGCGGGCCTGCAGATCGCCTTCGGCGACATGGTGCGGATCGGCGACACGGTCGTGGTGGACGGCGAGTGGGGCACGGTCGAGGAGATCACCCTCACCTTCCTGACCGTACGGACCTGGGACGAGCGCCGGATCACCATGCCGGTCTCGTACTTCACCAGCAATCCGTTCGAGAACTGGTCGCGCGGCGGCGCGCAGATGACCGGCACCGTCTTCTTCCAGCTCGACCACAGCGCGCCGGTCGAGGAGATGCGCGAGAAGCTGCAGGAGATCCTGAAGAACTCCGACGCCTGGGACGGCCGGGCGCAGACCCTGGTGGTCACCGACACCACGCCCACCACGATCGAGGTGCGGGCGCTGGTGACCGCCCGGGACGCGGACGCGATCTGGACGGTGCGCTGCGAGGTGCGCGAGCAGATGATCACGTGGCTGCGGGACGCGCACCCGTACGCGCTCCCGCGCATCGCGACCGCCCCGGCTCCCGACCTGGAGCACGCGCCGCGGCCCCGGCCCTCCCTGGAGAAGTAGCGTTTCGGCAAGGCTCTCAGGAGGGCGTGCGCAGGCTGCGCACGTCCAGGTGGCGCAGCACCCGGTCGACGACCTCCGGGTCCGAGCCGGGCTCGCTGCGTGCGGAGAGCACTTCGTGGCGCGCGGCCGAGAGCAGCTCGCCCTGGATGCGCTGGACCTTCTTCACGCGCGCGATGCGCTTGTCGTAGCCCTCGCGCCGCTCGTCGTCCACGATGTCCGGCGAGATGCGGGCGCCCATCTCGTACGTGCTCCGGGACAGCCGCTCGACAACCTCGTCGGACAGCTCCTCCTCGGCCAGCACCTCCTTCAGCCGCTGCCGGGACGCCTTGACCACCCGGACCGCCAGCTCGCGCTCCAGCGCGTCCTCGGCGTCCGAGTCGGCCCGCACCCCCAGCTTCTTGACCAGGAAGGGCAGCGTCAGGCCCTGCACGACGAGGGTGGCCAGTACCACCGCGAAGGCGATGAAGAGCATTTCGTCGCGGGCGGGGAACGCCTTGCCGCCGTCGATCTCGTACGGGATGGCCAGCGCCAGCGCCACCGAGGCCACCCCGCGCATCCCCGACCACCACATCACGATGGTCTCCCGCCAGCTGGTGGGGATCTCCTCCGCGATGCGGTGCCGGTGCATCCGCTTGGCCAGCCACGCGGCGGGCAGCAGCCACAGCAGCCGCAGGCCCACGACGACGCCGATGACGGCGGCGCAGGCGCCCAGCAGCTGCTGCCAGCGGCCTGCGGCGGTGCCGAAGATGTTGTGCAGCTCCAGGCCGATCAGGCCGAAGGCGACGCCCGTGACGAGGGTGTCGACGACCTCCCAGAAGGTGTGCCCGGCGAGCCGGCCCATCACGTCGTCGGCGTCGGCGGCGTAGTGCGCGAGGAAGAGCGCGGCGGTGAGCACCGAGAGCACGCCGGAGCCGTGCAGCTCCTCGGCGAGGACGTACGCCACGAACGGCACCAGCAGCGACAGGCCGACCTGGAGGGTGGCGTCGTCGACCACGTCCATCAGCTTGTTGGCCAGCCAGCCGAGCACCACGCCGACCGCTATGGCCACGACGGCGGAGAGCACCAGCATGCCGACCGCGGCCGGCGCCGAGAAGGTGCCGGAGACCGCGGCGGCCAGCGCCACGTGGTACAGCACGATGGCGGTGACGTCGTTGAACAGCCCCTCGCCCTCCAGGATCGACACCAGTCGGCGGGGCAGCCCGAGCTTGCCGGCGACGGCGGTCGCGGCGACCGGGTCCGGCGGCGCGACCAGCGCGCCCAGTACGACGGCGGCGGCCACCGGCAGGCCGGGGACGACGCTGTGCGCGACGGCGGCGACGGCCGCGGTGGTCGCGAACACCAGCGCCACCGCGAGCAGGAAGATCGGTCTGATGTTGGCGGTGAACTGCCGCCAGGACGTGCGCTGCACCGCCGCGTACAGCAGCGGTGGCAGCAGCAGCGGGAGGATGTACTCCGGCGGCACGTGGACGTTCGGTACGAACGGCAGCAGGGCCAGCACGGCGCCCGCGAGCGTCATCAGCACCGGTGAGGGCAGCCCCAGCCGGTCACCGAGCGGGACCATGACCACGGCCCCGAGCAGCAGGACGAACATCAGGGCCAGCTGGTCCACGGCAGGCACGCTCCGGAGCTTCGAAATCAGTCGATCACTGATCAAGCCTGCCATGAAGTCCGGAAAACGCCCGTCGGCGGCTCCTCCGGTGGCGGCCGCCCGGGCCTACGGAGCCGCCCGCCGGCCTCAGGCGCTCTCGGCGCGCACCCGGTCCAGGGCGCGCTGCAGGTCCTCCGGGTAGCTGCTCTCGAACTCCACCCAGCGGCCGTCCGACGGGTGCTCGAAGCCGAGGCGTACGGCGTGCAGCCACTGCCGGGTGAGGCCGAGGCGCTTGGCGAGCGTGGGGTCGGCGCCGTAGGTGAGGTCGCCGACGCAGGGGTGGCGGTGCGCGGACATGTGCACGCGGATCTGATGCGTGCGGCCGGTCTCCAGCTTGATGTCCAGCAGGCTGGCCGCGCGGAACGCCTCGACGAGGTCGTAGTGCGTGACGGACGGCTTGCCGTCGGCGGTCACGGCCCACTTGTAGTCGTGCTGCGGGTGGCGGCCGATCGGGGCGTCGATCGTGCCGCTGAGCGGGTCGGGGTGGCCCTGGACGAGGGCGTTGTACCGCTTCTCGGGGACGCGCTCCTTGAACTGCCGCTTCAGGGAGGTGTACGCCCGCTCGGACTTGGCCACGACCATCAGGCCGGAGGTGCCGACGTCCAGGCGGTGCACGACGCCCTGGCGCTCGGCGGCGCCGGAGGTCGAGATGCGGTACCCGGCGGCGGCCAGGCCGCCGATGACGGTGGTGCCGGTCCAGCCGGGGCTGGGGTGCGCGGCGACGCCGACCGGCTTCATGATCACCACGATGTCGTCGTCGTCATGGACGATCTCCATGCCCTCGACGGGCTCGGCGACGATCTCCACGGGGGCGGGGGCCTGGGGCATCTCGACTTCCAGCCAGGCGCCGCCGTGCACCCGCTCGGACTTCATCACCTCGGCCCCGTCGACCCGGACCTTTCCGGCAGCGGCCAGCTCGGCGGCCTTCGTACGGGAGAAGCCGAAGATGCGGGCCAGCGCGGCGTCTACGCGCTCGCCCTCCAGGCCGTCCGGTACGGGCAGGGTGCGGATCTCGGGAATCGTGCTCACCCCACGAGTATGGCAGTCGTGACGCGTGCTCCCGCCCGGGTCCCGTACGGCCCCTGGTGCGGCCCTTGATCCGGCCCCGAGCCCGGCCTCCGGTCAGTCCTTGTGGAGGGTGCCGTCCGGGTCCAGGCCGCGGAAGGAGAGCAGCACGATCAGGATGCCGCCGCACACGATCCCGGAGTCGGCGAGGTTGAAGACCGCGAAGTGCGCGGGGGCGATGAAGTCGACCACCGCGCCCTGGAAGACGCCGGGCGAGCGGAAGAGCCGGTCGGTGAGGTTGCCGAAGGCGCCGCCGAGCAGCAGGCCGAGCGCGAGGGCCCAGGGCAGGCTGTAGAGCTTGCGGGCGATCCGGAAGATCACCACGATCACCGCCGCGGCGATCAGCGTCAGGAAGATGGTCAGCGCCTCGCCCATGCTGAAGGCGGCGCCGCGGTTGCGGATCACCTCGAACTGCAGCAGCGTGCCGATCACCTGAACCGGCTCGTGGTGCTCCAGCTTGGCCACCACCAGCAGCTTGCTGCCCAGGTCCAGGAGGTACACGATCAGCGCGACGAGCAGCAGCGCGCCGATCCGCCGCCGCCCGCGCGGCGCGGCCGTCGCGCCTGCCTCCGCCGCGCCCTGCCCCGCGGCTTCCCCGCCGTCCCCCTGCCCGGGCTCCGGTCCGGTGCCCGGCGTACCGGTGATGCGCTCCGCCTCTGCCACGTGTGAGTCCTCAGCCCGTCGTGTCCGCGGCCAGGCCCCCGCCTGGCTGAGCTCCGAGGGTACGGCACACGTCTGACCCCGATGAGGGCGCGCCCCGATGAGAGCGCGCCCCGTAAGGGGCGCGGGGAACTGCGCGCCCAGCCAGTACGGCGCCGCACCCGCCCACGGGACAGAAGCTGCCCCGCGGGAAGGCGCAAACCGGTGAACCAGGGGCTCCGTCCCTAACGGCGCTCGGTCTTCTGCTTGCACTCCACGCAGAGCGTGGCCCGGGGGAACGCCTGCATACGGGCCTTGCCGATCGGCTTGCCGCAGTTCTCGCAGAGCCCGTACGTGCCCGCGTCCAGCCGCTCCAGCGCCCGTTCGGTCTGCAGCAGCATCTCGCGCGCGTTCGAGGCCAGCGCCATCTCGTGCTCGCGGGTGATGTTCTTCGTACCCGTGTCGGCCTCGTCGCCCGCGCCGTCGCCGGAGTCCCGCATCAGGCCCGCGATGGCGTCCTCGGAGGACCGGATCTCGTTGCGCAGCCGGTCCTCCTCGTCCCGCAGCATCGAACGGGCCTCGTCGACCTCGGCCTCCGACCACGGCTCCTCGCCCGGCCGTACGGGCAGCTCGGCGGCGGTCGCCGGGCCGGTACGCGCCTTGGGCAGGGCCGTCGCGGCGGCCGTCTGCTCGCTGTCGTCCACCGCAGCGGCCGGTGCCCCGCCCGGAGTCTTCTTCGCCACCACCGTCTTGGCTCCCGTCTTCTTCGCGGGCACCGCCTCTTTTGGCGGTGCAGCCTTCCTGGCCGTGCTCCTGCCGGCGGCCGTACCGGCCGTCGTTCCCTCCGCGCCGGTGTCCCCGGCGGACGCCTGCTCCGCCGTGGCCCTCCCGGCCGGGGCTCTCTTGGCCGGCGCCTTCTTGGCCGCGGCCTTCCTGCCCGTGGTCTTCTTGTGCGCACTCTCCTTGGGAGGCGGATTCCCGGTCGCGGTTCTGTCGGTCCCGGTGTCGTCGGGCGCCGTCTCCGCGGGCGCGTGCCCCGTCGCGGCCTCCTCGGCCGCGGCGTCCTCCGCCGCGTCCTCCCCCACCGGCGCGTTCCCGGTCGCCGTCTTCTTCGCCGCGGCCTTCTTCGCCGTCTTCTTGGCGGGCGGCTTCGTCCCGGAGCTGTGCCCTGCCCCGGCCGGCCCGAGGGGCGCGCCGCCGACCCGGGCCGCCACGTCCCGCCGGCCCGTCACGGGGTCG
>NZ_JBEPFC010000206.1:0-10128 GCF_040301705.1 Streptomyces sp. NPDC000151
GAGCACCGCTACCTGGACGTGCGCGCCGACAGTCTGGAGCACGCGCTGCAGCTGGCTACCGAGGCGCGTGATCAGCGCAGGCCGCTGTCCATCGGGCTGCTGGGCAACGCGGCGGAGCTGCTGCCGCGGATGCTGGCCGAGGGTGCGCCGATCGACATCGTCACCGACCAGACCTCGGCGCACGATCCGCTGGCGTATCTGCCGGTGGGCGTGGACTTCGAGGACATGGCGGCGGCTGCGTCCAAGGACCCGGCCGGGTTCACCACCCGCGCCCGCGAGTCCATGGCCAAGCACGTCGAGGCGATGGTCGGCTTCATGGACGCGGGCGCGGAGGTTTTCGACTACGGCAACTCCATCCGCGGCGAGGCCCAGCTCGCGGGCTATGACCGGGCGTTCGCCTTCCCCGGCTTCGTCCCGGCCTACATCCGCCCGCTGTTCTGTGAGGGCAAGGGCCCCTTCCGCTGGGCGGCCCTGTCGGGTGAGGCCTCGGACATCCACAAGACGGACAAGGCGATCCTGGACCTGTTCCCGGAGAACGAGTCGCTGCACCGCTGGATCAAGATGGCGGGCGAGCGCGTCCACTTCCAGGGTCTGCCGGCCCGGATCTGCTGGCTGGGTTACGGCGAGCGCGACAAGGCGGGCGAGCGCTTCAACGAGATGGTGGCTGACGGCACGCTGCAGGCGCCGCTGGCGATCGGCCGGGATCACCTGGACTGCGGCTCGGTGGCCTCCCCCTACCGGGAGACCGAGGCGATGCTGGACGGCTCGGACGCGATCGCGGACTGGCCGCTGCTGAACGCCATGGTGAATGTGGCCTCCGGTGCGTCCTGGGTCTCCCTGCACCACGGTGGCGGGGTCGGCATGGGCCGCTCCATCCACGCGGGCCAGGTGTCGGTGGCCGACGGCACGAAGCTGGCGGGCGAGAAGGTCCGCCGCGTGCTGACCAACGACCCCGGCATGGGCGTCATCCGGCACGTGGACGCCGGATACGACATCGCCGAATCCGTCGCCGCCGAGCGCGGCGTCCGCGTTCCCATGCGGGAGGGCGACGGCGCGTAACACGCGCGCATGAGCCGAGCGGGGCCGCCGCCAATGACGTCGGCGGCCCCGCTCGTTCCGTACCCGGTCAGGCCGTGGAACGGGAACGCGGACGGACCCAGAGGAAATGAACCACCGACAGCAGAACCAGCCAGACGGCTCCGACGATCAGGGCGATCCGGGTGCTCGCGGAAAAGGCGAGCAGCACCATCACGGCCGCCATGAACACCATGGCGATGATTTGCCCGTACGGCCAGAACGGGACGCGGAAGGCGAGCGCGGCCACTTCCTCGCGCGACATCTTCCGGCGGGCCGCGTACTGCGTCGCGAGAATCATCAGCCAGACCCAGACGGTGGCGAAGGTGGCGATGGAGGAAATGATGAGGAAAATGCGGTCGGGCATCAGGTAGTTCAGCACCACGCCGAGCAGCAGCGAACCGATCATGATGCCGACGGTCATGGCCGGCACGCCGCTGCGCGAGAGCCGCCGCATGACCGCCGGGGCCTGGCCGCGTTCGGCCATGCCGTACATGATGCGGCCGGCGGCGAAGATGTCGCTGTTGATCGCGGAGAGCGCGGCGATCACCACGACGACGTTCAGCACGGCCGCCGCGGACTTGATGCCGAGACCGGCGAAGATCTGCACGAACGGGCTGGCGTCCGAGCCGATTTCCTGCCACGGATTCAGCGACATGATGACGGCGAGGGTCAGCACGTAGAAGAGCACGATGCGCAGCGGAATGGAATTCACCGCACCCGGGATCGTCTTCCCCGGGTCCTCCGCCTCGCCCGCCGTGACGCCGATGATTTCCGTGCCGCCGAAGGCGAACATCACGACCGCGAACGACAGGATGAATCCCTGGAAGCCGTGGGCGAAGAAACCGCCGTGGCTCCAGAGGTTGGACACACCGATATGCATGCCGTCGCCACCGCCGCCGACGCCCAGTACGAGAATGGCGAGGCCCGCCAGGATCATCGCGCCGATAGCCACGATCTTCACCAGCGAGAGCCAGAATTCCAGCTCACCGAAGACCTTGACGTTGAAGAGGTTCAGCACGCCGATGACGGCGATCGCGGCGAGCAGCCAGATCCAGCGCGGTACGTCGGGGAACCAGAATCCCATGTAGACGCCGAGCGCGGTGATGTCGGCAATACAGACGATGACCATTTCGAAGGCATAGGTCCAGCCGGTCGTGAAGCCCGCGAGCGGGCCGAGATACCGGGTGGCGTACTCGCCGAAGGAGCCGGCGCAGGGGTTGTTGACCGCCATCTCGCCGAGCGAGCGCAGTACGAGGAAGACGGCCGCGCCGCCGATCAGATAGGCCAGCAGTACCGCCGGGCCGCCGGCCTGGATGGCCTCGGAGGAACCGTAGAACAGGCCGGTGCCGATGGCCGATCCGAGGGCGATGAACCGGATGTGGCGGGCCCTCAGCCCGCGGTGCAAGGTCGCGGTGCCGGTGGCCGCCGCGTCGCCGGCCGCCGTATCGGTCGCCGTCTTGTCGGTGTTCTGAGAAGTGTCGGTAGTCAAAAGATGCCCCCTCCTTCGGGAACAGCACGTCCGTCCCTGACGTGTGACATGGGTGCTCGGCCGGCCGGGGCGGCGCGTGTCGCCGCTCGCACGAGCGCAGAAGCAGCCGTCTGTATATGCCTGTATAGACAGGACGGTCAAGGGGTGTTCCGGGAGATGTGCAGATGACGGAGCGGCGGGAATCCGGTATGCCCGGTACGGCGGCGGCCGCGTCCAGCACCTCGCCGGCCGTCGGGCGGGCGCTGGACATCCTCACCCACCTCGCGGGCCGCTCGGGCCCGGTGCGGGCCGCGACACTCGCCCGCGACCTCGGCATCCCGCGCTCCTCGGCTTACCACATCCTCACCGTGCTGGCCGGGCGCGGCTTCATCACCTACCTCCCGGACGAGCAGGCGTACGGGCTGGGCGTCGCCGCCTTCGAGATCGGCTCCGCCTATCTGCGGCACGAGCCGCTGGAACGGCTCGCGCGGCCGATCCTGCGCACCCTCGCGGGCCGCCTCGCGCAGCCGGTGCACCTGGGCGTGCTGCACGGCGCGGAGACCGTGTACCTGCTCAAGGAGCAGCCCGCGGCGGTGCGTTCGGGCGCCGCGGCGGTGCCACTGGTCACCGAGGTCGGCGTCCGGCTCCCGGCGCACCTCACGGCCAGCGGCCGGGCGCTCCTCGCGCACGTCGGCGAGGCGCAGCTCAAGGCGCTCTTCCCGCGCCCCGGCGACCTCATCACCCGTACCGGCAAGGGCCCGCGGTCGCTGGGCGAGCTGCGCGACCTGCTGGCCCGGGACCGGGCGCGCGGCTGGTCGGAGGAGACCGAGCTGGTCTCGGCGGGCTTCCGGTCGGTCGGGGTGGCGGCGTTCGACCACCACGGGCGGCCGGTCGCGGCCCTGAGCAGCACCTGGTACCGCCACCACCGGCCGCGCGACGAGGCGTACGTGCGCGACCTGCTGCGCAAGGGCGCGGCCCGCCTCACGCACGCGGTCTCGGGCCGCGCCCCGACGCGACAGCCGTAGGGCCGGTCGGTCAGCGGTTGTCGAACGTGCCCTGCAGCCGGTACCGGGACCCCGGGTGCAGCAGCCGCGCGATGCTGACCAGCGCCTCGCCCGACCAGGTGCGCCGGTGGATGAGCAGGCACGGTTCGGACTCGGGGACGCCGAGGACGGCGCACTCCTCCGCCGACGGCAGCACCGCCTCCACCACGTGCTCGCCCCTGCCCAGCGGCGCCACCTCGGACAGGAACGTGAACGGGGTCCGCCGGGTGAAGTCCTGCTCCAGATAGCCGGGCGCGAACTCCGGGTGGACGTACCGGTCCTCCAGCTGGATCGCCACGTCGTCCTCGAAGTGCACCACCCGCGACCGGAAGACCCGGCGCCCGGCGCCCGGGCCGAACTGCGCGGCGACCTCCGGATCGGCGGTCTCCGCCCGTACGTACAGCACCTCGGCGCGGTACCGGTGTCCGCGGCGGCGCACCTCGTCGGCGATGTTGTGCACCTCGACCAGCGCCGAACTGCCCTTGTGCAGCGCCACGAAGCTGCCCACGCCCATCACCCGGCGGATCAGGCCCTGGCCCGCCAGCTCCCGCAGCGCGCGGTTCACCGTCATCCGGGACAGCCCCAGCGACTCCACGAACCGGCTCTCCGAGGGGAGCGCGTCGCCCTCCCGCCACCGGCCGCTCATGATCTGCTCGGTGACGAGGTCCTTCACGCGCTGGTACGCGGGAGCGGCGCCGGACGCCTGCGCGTGGTACCGCCGCGCGAGGTCAGCAGCCTCCTCGGCCAAGCCGTTCACCGTCCCTCGCACTCGTGGTCACACGCTTCTCGCGGGTGACGCGGGCACCGGAATCCTAGTGGGTCTCGGATCCGAGGAACCGGGGCGTCCGCGCTGGCCCGTACGCCGGTACCCGGGTGTGATGGCAGCGGACCACCGAGGAGCTGAGGAACCGTGACGAGCACCGTGCAGCAGGCCGCGCAGGCCACCGACCTGGAGCAGCGGCAGGACCAGGAAGCGGCCGTGACCGTGGACGCACCCGCCGGGCCCTGGACCGGCCGTGACGACGGGCCCGGCATCGAGCACCTGCGCTGGCACCACGCGGTGACGCCGTACTCGGACGCCGGGCCGGACCGGGGCCGGGACGGTCACTGGGACGCCGCCTTCGTCGGCTTCCGGAGCGATGAGGGCGTGCGCCGCAACAAGGGGCGGCCGGGCGCGGCCGACGGCCCCGGAGAGCTGCGCCGCGCGCTCGCCCCGATGGCGCTGCAGACGCCGCTGCGGGCGCTGGACGCCGGGGACATCGAGGTCGGCGACGGCGACCTGGCGGCCGGCCAGCGGCGGCTGGGCCGCGCCGTCACCGCCCTCCTCGACCGGGGCCGCCCGGTGACCGTGCTCGGCGGCGGACACGAAGTGGCGTACGGCAGTTACCTGGGCCTCGCCGGCAGCCGCGCGCTGCGCGCCGGCGCCCGGCTCGGCGTGCTCAACCTCGACGCGCACTTCGACCTGCGCGACGACGTCCGGCCCAGCTCCGGCACGCCGTTCCTGCAGATGGCCGGGGACGAGGCGGCCCGGGGCGCGGAACCGAACTACTGGGTGCTCGGGGTGAGCGCGCCGAGCAACACCGAGCGGCTGTACCGCACCGCCGACCGGCTCGGCGTCCGCTACCTCCCCGACACCGACTGCGGCCTGCTGAACGTGCACCGCGTCGACGCCTTCGTGGACGACTTCCTCGCGAGCTGCGACCTCGTGCACCTCAGCATCGACCTGGACGTGCTGCCCGCCGCCGTGGCGCCGGGGGTCAGCGCGCCGGCCGCGTACGGAGTGCCGCTGGAGGTCGTGGAACACGTCTGCGCCAAGGTCGCGGCGAGCGGACAGCTGGCCGTCTGCGATGTCGCCGAACTCAATCCGGATCTGGACCTCGATCACCGCACGGCGCGTACCGGTGCCCGCCTGGTCCACCGCATCCTGACGAGCGCGCGGGGCACGCACCGCCGACCGTGACCGGGGCGGCTCGGGCCCCGGCCCCGGCCTTGGCGCCGTGCCTCAGTGCGGGATGCCGTCGATCAGTTCGCGGGCGCCCTGGCGGAGCAGGGCGACGGCGACGGAGGTGCCGAGGGTGGCGGGGTCGAGCCGGCCCGCCCACTCGTGCGCGTTGAGGATCGTCTTGCCGTCGGGGGTGAACACGCAGGCCCGCAGCGACAGGTCGCCGGCCCCGCGCCCGGACCTCGCGTACCCGGCGATGGGGGAGTTGCAGTGCCCCTGGAGCACGTGCAGGAACATCCGCTCGGCCTGCGTCTCCCGGTAGGTGTCCGGGTCGCCGAGCCCGGAGACCGCGTCGATGGTGGCGGTGTCGTCCTCGCGGCACTGCAGGGCCAGTACTCCGGCGCCGATCGGCGGGCACATCGTGTCGACGGACAGCACCTCGGTGATCACGTCGGGGCGGCCGATGCGGTGCAGCCCGGACACCGCGAGGAGCAGCGCGTCGGCCTCCCCGGCGTGCAGCTTCTCCATCCGCCGGTTGGCGTTGCCGCGCATCGGCACCGTCTCCAGCTGCGGGTGCGACGCGGCGAGCTGGGCGCGGCGGCGTACGGAGGAGGTGCCGATACGGGTGCCGGCGGGGAGCTCGTCGAGGGTGAGCCCGCCGGGGTGGATGAGCGCGTCCCGCACGTCGTCGCGCTTGAGGAACGCGGCGAACGTCGTGCCGGCGGGCAGCGGACGGTCGGCGGGGATGTCCTTGACGCAGTGCACGGCGAGGTCCGCTTCCCCGGACAGCAGCGCCGCGTCGACCTCCTTGGTGAACGCGCCCTTGCCCTCGACCGCGGAGAGGTCACCCATCCAGCGGTCACCGGTCGTGGTCACGGGGATGACCTCGGTGGCGATGCCCGGGTGCAGCGCGGCGAGTTCGGTACGGACGCGCTCGACCTGGGCCAGGGCCATGGGGGAGGAGCGGGAGACGATACGGATCAGCTCAGGGGCGGACATGGGGCCACGATAGCCCCGCGAGACTCCTCCCACCGCCCGGGCCCCGACTCGTATCGCAAAACTTCGAAGATATCGTCATTCCGCTCGGACCGCCGGTCCCGGCCGGGTGCTCGGCGGGTCTTGATTCCGGCTGATAGGACGCCTTCCAAGTGAGCCGGCGGCTCGACGGGAAGGCGATGATTTCCCATGCACGTGGCCAGGACTGCAGCCACCGCCCTTTCCTCTGTCCTCGTCCTGATAATTCCTGCCGCGATCGTGTTCAGTGGAATGGCGGATATGCGCCCCGGTGAGGCCGGGACGCACACGGAAGAAGCCGCGCTGTACGGCGGTGATGCCCGGCCGGCGGCGGCCAGGGTGGGTCACCGGGCGCCTGCCGCGTCCGGCGGGAAGGTCCGGGTCTCCTCGGCCGGGCTGGAGGGGCAGGCCGCCACGTTCGTCGCGGCGGGGCTGACGGAGCAGCGCTTCGAGGCCGCTGCGCGGGCCTCCCGGGCCAGCTCGGAGGCCCGGTCCGCGGCGCTGGAAGAGCAGCGGCGCGAGGCGGCCAGGAAGCGCGCCGAGGCCAGGGAGCGGGTCGAGGCGACAGGGCCGGCCGGGTGGATCCGCTCGTGTCTGCGAGTCACCGGATCACCCGAATACTGGTACGCCGGGCTGTGGACGATCGCCCGCAGGGAATCCGGATTCGATCCCCACGCATTCAACGGATGGGACGCCAACGCGGTGGCGGGCGAGCCGTCCCGGGGGCTTTTCCAGACGACCATGGGAACGTTCCGGGCGCACCATCAGCCCGGTACGGCATGGGACATCAATGACCCGGTGGCGAATTGCGCGGCGGCCGTGAATTACATCAAGGCGCAGTACGGCGACATCTCCCGCGTGCAGCAGGCCCATTCGGGCAGCCCGCCGAAGGGGTATTAGGGGGCTGCCGGAGATCCGTCGGCAGCCCCGTGGTCCGGCTCCGTCAGCCGGCGCAGCAGGGCGCCCGCCTCCAGTACCCGGCGCACGTCCTCCGGAGGCAGCGTGCCGAGGCGCCCGGCGAGCGCCTCGGCCTCACTGTGTGCCACGTCGTTCAGCGCGCGGACGCCGTCCTCGGTGACGACCACGCGTGCCGCGCGCCCGTCGGTCGGGTCCGGCTCCCTGCGGACCAGCCCCGCCGACTCCAGGCTCGCCACCGCGGCCGTGGCCGTCGGCTGCGAGCAGGGGATGCGGTCGGCCAGTACGCCGATGCGGGACGGGCCGAGCTGGGTGAGCAGGGCGAGGACGATGAGCTGGGTGGGCGGGACGCGGCGGCCGGGGACGGCCCTGCCCAGGCTGCGCAGCAGCCGGTGCAGGGTCACGACCAGCTCCAGCGCGGCCTCTTCACCGACCGCGCTCGGCGCCGTCTCCTCGCCGACCGTCACGCCACCGTCCACCCGTCTGTCGTCCATCGACCTGCCTCGATCAGGTCAAGAGAGTGTAATGGTCGGCGAGTACATGTCCATCCAGAGGGCCAGGTCCAGGGTGCGTTCGAGGCCGCGCCGCGATGCCTGGGTGATCTGCGGGACGTCGACCTTGACGGCGCGCCGCAGCCAGTCGCGGCTGACCAGGTCGAACACCGGGTGCGAGGGCTTGGCGAGCAGGTCCTTGATGTGGCCCTGGAGCGCGACGGCGTACTTCGGGTCCTGCGTGGAGGGGTACGGGCTCTTCACCCGGTCGTAGACCGACGTGGGCAGCACGTCGGCGGTGGCCTCGCGCAGCAGGCTCTTCTCCCGGCCGTCGAACGACTTCAGGCTCCACGGGGTGTTGTAGACGTACTCCACGAGCCGGTGGTCGCAGAACGGCACCCGCACCTCCAGGCCGACGGCCATGCTGGCCCGGTCCTTGCGGTCCAGCAGGACGCGGACGAACCGGGTCAGGTGCAGGTAGCAGATCCTGCGCATGCGGTACTCGAAGTCGCTCTCGCCGTCGAGCCGCTGGATGTCCGCGACGGCCGTGTCGTAGCTGTCCTGGACGTAACTGCCCAGGTCCATCGCCTTGGTGACGCCCTCGGTGAGGATGTTGCCGTCGTCGCCGAAGTGCTCGGCGAACTGCACCAGCCAGGGGAAGGTGTCGGCCTCGCGCGCCTTGGGGTCGAAGAACTGCTTGTACCCGCCGAAGACCTCGTCCGCCGACTCGCCGGACAGCGCCACCGTCGAGTGCTCGCGGATCGCCTTGAACAGCAGGTACAGCGAGGCGTCCATGTCGCCCAGGCCCATCGGCATGTCCCGGGCGCGGATCATCTTGGAGCGCACTTCGGGGTCGGCGAGCTGGTCGGAGTCCAGGACGATGTCCTGGTGCTCGGTCTTCGAGGCGCGCGCCACGTCGTGCACGAAGGGGGTGTCCGGGGTGTCGCGCAGCGCGTCCGGGGTGAAGTTCTCGGTCTGGCCCACGAAGTCGACCGCGAAGCTGCGGACCGTCTTGTCCTCGGCGGCCAGCTGCTGGGCGGCCAGCGCGGTCATCGCGGAGGAGTCCAGGCCGCCGGAGAGCAGCGTGCAGCGGGGCACGTCGGCGACGAGCTGGCGGCGCACGATGTCGTCCAGCAGCGACCGCACGTGGGCGATCGAGGTCTCCTGGTCGTCGGTGTGCTGCTTGGTCTCCAGCGTCCAGTAGACGCGGGTGCGCAGGCCGTTCTTGGTCAGCGTGACGACCGTGCCGGGCTCGACCTCGCGCATGCCCTCGTACACGGCGTGGCCGGGGGTCTTGACGAAGGCGAACAGCTCGCGCAGGCCGTCCAGTGTCACGGTGGGGCGCACCTGCGGATTGGCGAGGATGGCCTTGGGCTCGGAGCCGAAGAGCACGCCGTCGTCGGTGGCGTAGTAGTAGAAGGGCTTGATGCCCATCCGGTCGCGGATCATCACGAGTTTCTGCTCGCGGCTGTCCCAGATGGCGAAGGCGTACATGCCGTTGAGGCGTTCGGCGACGGCCTCGCCCCACTCCAGGTAGCCGTGCAGGACGACCTCGGTGTCGGAGTCGGTGGTGAAGCGGTGGCCGCGCGCGGCAAGTTCCTTGCGCAGTTCGGAGAAGTTGTACGCCTCTCCGGAGTAGACCATCGCGACCGGCCCGTCGGGGGTGTCGACGGTCATCGGCTGGCGGCCGCCCGGCAGGTCGATGATGGCGAGCCGGCGGTGGCCGAGGGCCGCCGGGCCCTGCACCCAGGTCCCGGCGTCGTCCGGACCGCGGCAGGACATGGTCTGGGTCATGGCGTCGACGGTGTCCTGTTCGGACCGCAGGTCACGCTGGTAGGCGACCCATCCGGCGATTCCGCACATGCTGCTCCTCCGAATCCGACCCCGGGCCGGGTGCGTAGGGGGGATCGGCCGGATCCCGAACAGGGGTCATCGGCCGGGCACCCAGGGTCATATGTATCGAGCACCTATGTAACGAGCATGTGTCAGACGGGTGTCGTCCGTCAACAGGGCCATGGGGAGTGAATGCGACTGACCGGGCAGGAGGTAAAGCGGGCGCCAAGTGCCGGTATACAGGCGGCATTTGGACGGTCATGGGAGTGCCGCGGCCCCCGGGTAGGGGGCCCCGCCCGCCCCGGGGGGGGGGGGCCCGCCCGGGGAGCCCGCCCCCGGCGTTCG
>NZ_JBEPFC010000207.1:0-9953 GCF_040301705.1 Streptomyces sp. NPDC000151
CGCGATCCGGTCGGCGATGTTACTCATGCGTCTGGTCCCTTCCGGGCTCGTTGCCGAGGGTGAGCTGGTCCAAGAAGTGCGCTGCCTCGTCGGCGCTGCGGATCAGCGACATCGAGGGCGATCCGATCCTGACGGGCGCCCTGCGGACCGCCCTCGTGCAGGCGCGGGACGCCGTCTTCGACACGGCCTGAGGGCCGGGCCTCGTCCGTACCGCGGCAACCGTCCGCCTCGAAAGGAGTCTTCTGTCATGCCTTCTGTCATGTCCCCGGCAAGACGCCTGCGCGCCGCCGTCGCCACGGCCGCCGCGCTCACCGCCCTCCTCGCCGCCTGCGCCAACCCCGGCGTCGGCAGCGACCGGGACGACCCGACGAAGCCGGTCACGCTGAAGTTCTGGCACGGCTGGTCGGCGCCGGGAGAGGTCAAGGCGATCGACGATTCGCTCGCCCGCTTCCAGCGGCTGCACCCCAACATCCATGTCGTGGCGACCGGGAACGTCTCGGACGAGACGACCAATCAGGCGCTGCGGGCCGGCGGCGGCGACGCCCCCGACGTGGTGTCCTCCTTCACGACCAACAATGTGGGGCAGTACTGCGATTCGGGGATGTGGACGGATCTCGACCCGTTCATGGAGCGCGGCCATCTCGACAAGAAGAAGGTGTTCCCGAAGACGTTGCTGGAGTACAGCAGTTATGCGGGGAAGCAGTGCGCGCTGCCGCTGCTCGCCGACGCGTACGGCATGTACTACAACAAGGACGCGTTCGCCGAGGCCGGGATCGCGCGACCACCGCGCACCATGTCGGAGCTGGCGCGGGACGCGGAGAAACTCACGAAGCGGAAGAAGGACGGCTCGTACGAGCGGGTGGGATTCCTGCCCAACTTCCGGATGTAC
Organism: Streptomyces sp. NPDC000151; assembly: GCF_040301705.1. NCBI lineage: Bacteria > Bacillati > Actinomycetota > Actinomycetes > Kitasatosporales > Streptomycetaceae > Streptomyces > Streptomyces sp. NPDC000151. The sequence goes on from NZ_JBEPFC010000207.1 coordinate 890, forward strand.
CAGAACAGTCCGGACCGGCTGCTGACGCAGTGGGGGCCGACGTATTTCGACGGCGCGGGGCATTCCCGGCTGGCGGAGGAGAAGGCGCTGCCGGAGTTCTTCCGTACCACGGGGAAGCTGATGAAGGCGCAGGGCGGTTATGCCGCGCTGGAGAAGTTCCGTACGACGTTCGGTGACGAGATGTCCTCGCAGAACGCCTTTCTCACCGGGAAGCTGGCCATGCACATGGACGGCGAGTGGCGGGGGCTGATGCTGGACGAGGCGAAGGCCGGGTTCCGGTGGGGGACGGCGCCGCTGCCGGTGCCGGACGACCGGCCGGAGACGTACGGCCGCGGCTTCCTGACCGGGACGGTCGTGGGCATCGCGCACAGCAGCCGGCATCAGAACGCGGCGTGGGAACTGGTGAAGTTCCTGACCGCGGACACCGGTCAAGTGGTGCGGTTCGCCAATGCCATTCACAATGTCCCGTCGACGAAGGCCGCGCTGAAGTCGCCCGCGCTGGACGCGGACCGGTCGTTCCGCACCTTCCTCGATATCGCACGCAATCCGTACAGCACGGCGCTGCCGCCCTCCACGAACGGCGGCCAGTACGTCGTCTCGCTGCGGGACTTCGCCTACAAGGTGGAGGCGGGAGAAGTGCCGGACCTACGGGCCGGATTGCGTGAGCTCGATGCCCAGATAGACGCCGACACCCTCCAGTCCAAGAGCTGAGGACCCGCCATGGCTCTCTCCCACGCGCCCGCATTGCGGCGCAAGCACCGCCGTTCCCGGCTCCGTACGCTCGGTTTTCTCTCACCGTGGCTGGTCGGCTTCTCGGTCTTCTTCGCGTATCCGCTGCTCGCGACGGTCTATTTCTCGTTCATGCACTACAACCAGATCAAGGAGCCCACCTTTGTCGGGCTGCGGAACTGGACGTACGTGCTGACGCAGATGCCGCTCTTCGGACCCGCCCTGTGGAACACGCTGTGGCTGGTCGTCGTCATGGTCGCGCTGCGGGTGGTCTTCGGTCTCGGCATCGGGATGCTCGTCACGAAGATCAAGGCGGGGGTCGGGTTCTTCCGCACCGCCTTCTACGTGCCGTATCTGGCGCCGCCGGTCGCCGCGACCGTCGCCTTCGTCTTCCTCCTCAACCCGAGCAGCGGGCCCGTCAACGAGATCCTGTCGGCGGTCGGCATCGACTCGCCGCCGACCTGGTTCAACGATCCGACGTGGGCCAAGCCGTCGCTGGTGATGCTCTCCCTGTGGGGCATCGGTGACCTGATGGTCATCTTCATGGCCGCGCTGCTGGACGTGCCGAAGGAGCAGTACGAGGCGGCGGAGCTGGACGGGGCCGGCGCCTGGGCGCGGTTCCAGTACGTCACCTGGCCGTCGATCACCCCGATCGTGATGTTCGCGGTGGTGACCGGCGTCGTACAGACGATGCAGTACTACACGCAGGCCCTGGTCGCCGGGAAGCTCGCCTCGGGGGTCTCGATCGGGCCCGGCACGGTCATCCAGCCCGGCTATCCAGACCACGCCACGCTCACCGTGCCGCAGCTCGTCTACTCGCTCGGCTTCCAGAACTTCAACACCGGCGCCGCGTGCGTGCTCTCGCTCGTGCTCTTCGCGATCGCGATGGCCTTCACCACGTTGCTGATGCGCAAGCGCGCCGGCCTGCTCTCGGCGGAGGACTGATCCGCGATGCTCACGAGACGTAAACCCCTGCTGCACTGGATCGCGGTGCACGCCGTGGCCGTCGCCGCGGCCCTCTTCTTCCTCCTCCCCTTCATCTTCGTCTTCCTGACCTCGGTGATGGGCGACGGCCAGGCGATGAGCGGGGAGCTGTGGCCGCGGGAGTGGCACTGGTCCAACTACGTGCAGGTCTTCACCACGCCCGGCTTCCTGGACTGGTGGCGGAACTCGCTGATGTACGCGGTGCTGGGCACGGTGTTCACGGTGTGCTCGTCGGTCCCCGTAGCGTACGCGCTGGCCAAGTTCCGCTTCCGAGGGCGGCGGACGGCGATGCTGCTGGTGATCTCGACGATGATGCTGCCGCCGCAGGTCATCGTGGTCCCGATGTATCTGGTGTGGGCCCAGCAGTTCCATCTGTCCGGCTCGCTGTGGCCGCTGATCATCCCGATGGCGTTCGGGGACGCGTACTCCATCTTCCTGCTGCGGCAGTTCCTGCTGACGATCCCGAAGGAGTACCTGGAGTCGGCGCGGGTGGACGGCTGCGGGGAGCTGCGGACGCTGCTGCGGATCGTCGTGCCGATGGCGAAGCCCGGCATCGCGGCCGTCGCCCTCTTCCAGTTCTTCTACTGCTGGAACGACTATTTCGGGCCGCAGATCTACGCCGCGCAGAACCCGGGCGCCTGGACGCTGTCCTACGGCCTGGAGACGTTCAAGAGCGCGCACATGGTCGACTGGAACCTCACCATGGCGGCGACGCTGCTGGTCATGGCTCCGGTGATCGTCGTTTTCTTCTTCGCGCAGCGCGCCTTCGTCGAAGGCGTCACTCTCACAGGAGTCAAGGGATGAGGCACGGATGAAACTTGCAGTGGTCGGCGGGGGTTCGACCTACACCCCCGAACTCATCGACGGTTTCGCGCGGTTGCGTGACGTGCTGCCGGTGGACGAGCTGGTACTGGTCGATCCGGCGGCGGAGCGGCTGGAGCTGGTGGGCGGGCTGGCCCGGCGGATCTTCGCCAAGCAGGGCCACCCGGGCCGGATCACCTGGACGGACGATCTGGACGCCGGGGTGGACGGCGCGGACGCGGTACTGCTGCAGCTGCGCGTCGGCGGGCAGGCGGCCCGCGACCAGGACGAGACCTGGCCGCTGGAGTGCGGCTGCGTGGGCCAGGAGACGACGGGCGCGGGCGGGCTCGCCAAGGCGCTGCGCACGGTGCCGGTGGTCCTGGACATCGCGGAGCGGGTGCGCCGCCGCAACCCGCGCGCCTGGATCGTGGACTTCACCAACCCGGTCGGGATCGTGACGCGGGCGCTGCTCACCGCCGGGCACCGCGCCGTCGGGCTGTGCAACGTGGCGATCGGGTTCCAGCGGAAGTTCGCGCGGCTGCTGGACGTGGCGCCGCGGGACGTCCAGCTCGAACACGTCGGGCTGAACCATCTGACCTGGGAGCGGGCCGTGCGCGTCGGCGGCGAGGACGTGCTGCCGAAGCTGATCGCCGAGCACGGCGACGCCATCGCCGCCGACCTGCACATGCCGCGCACGCTGGTCGAGCGCCTCGGCGTGGTCCCCTCGTACTACCTGCGGTACTACTACCAGCACGACGAGGTCGTACGGGAGCTGCGCACCAAGCCGTCGCGCGCCGCCGAGGTCGCGGCGATGGAGAAGGAACTGCTGCGGATGTACGGCGATCCGGCGCTGGACGAGAAGCCGGAGCTGCTGGGCAAGCGGGGCGGCGCCTTCTACTCGGAGGCGGCCGTCGCGCTCACGTCCTCGCTGCTGCGGACGCGTCGTTCCGAGGAGGGGGGCGACGTGCAGGTGGTGAACGCGCTGAACAACGGGACGCTGCCGTTCCTGCCGGACGACGCGGTGATCGAGGTGCCGGCCACGGTGGATGCGCAGGGCGCGACGCCGGTGCCCGTACGCCCGCTGGAGCCGCTGTACGCCGGTTTGATCGCGAACGTCACGGCGTACGAGCACTTGGCGCTGGAGGCGGCCCTGAAGGGCGGCCGGGACCGGGTCTTCGAGGCACTGCTCGCGCACCCGCTCATCGGCCAGATCGACTACGCGGACCGGCTGGCCGACGAGCTGATCGCGCACAACCGGGAGCATCTGGCGTGGGCCTGAGCGGGAACGGGGGCGGGGACGGGAACTGGGGCGGGGACGGGAACGTGAGCGGGAACGGGGGCGGGGCGCGCGCCTACGGGGCGAATCGAACTACCTCGTCCCCCCAGCAGGGGGTTACCCAAGGGGAGCGGCGCGAGAACGTCTCGTACGGGGCGGCGCTGCTCGCCGTGGACGCGGGGAACAGCAAGACCGATGTGGCGGTGGTCGGCGCGGACGGGAGCGTGCTCGGTGCCGTACGCGGCGGCGGCTTCCGGCCGCCCGCGGACGGCGCCGAGCGGGCCGTGGCCGGGCTCGCGGAGCTCGTCGACGCGGCCCTGGCGCAAGCGGGCACCGGCCGGGTCGGGCACCTGTCCGCCTGCCTGGCCAACGCCGACCTGCCCGTGGAGGAGGAGCGGCTGACCGCCCTTCTGGCGGCGCGCGGCCGGTCGGACACGGTGACCGTCGCCAACGACACCTTCGCGCTGCTGCGGGCCGGGCTGCCGGACGGCGGCGGGCACACCGGCGTCGCGGTGGTCTGCGGTGCCGGCATCAACTGCTCGGGGCTCGGCCCCGACGGCCGTACCGCGCGCTTCCCCGCCATCGGGCGCATCTCCGGCGACTGGGGCGGCGGCGGGCACCTCGCCGAGGAGGCGCTGTGGTGGGCGGCGCGGGCCGAGGACGGGCGGGGCGCGCCCAGCGCCCTCGCGGACCGGCTGCCCGCGCACTTCGGGCTGTCCGCCATGCCGGAGCTGATCGAGGCGCTGCACTTGGGGGACATTCCGGCCGGCCGCCGCCACGAGCTGGTGCCGGTGCTGTTCGCGGTGGCCGCCGAGGGGGACGAGGTGGCGCGGGCGCTCGTGGCGCGCCAGGCCGAGGAGATCGTCCTCATGGCCACGGTCGCGCTGCGCCGTCTGGACCTGCTGGACGAGCCGGTGCCGGTGGTCCTGGGCGGCGGGGTACTGGCGGCGCGCCATCCGGTGCTGCACGAGGCGGTTCTCGCGCTGCTCGCCGAACGCGCCCCGAAGGCGGTACCGGAGGTGGTCACCGCTCCCCCGGTGCTCGGCGCCGCCCTGCTGGCCCTGGACACCACGGGCGCACCGGCCACCGCGTACGCCCGCCTGCGCGCCCATTACGCCTGACCCATTACGCCGGGCGCCGGGCGGCCCACACCCTCCGCTCGGTGCGGACGACGAGGTCGTCGCGGTGCAGCAGGCTGTGCGGTCCGTCGCTGTCCAGGAGGGTGTCGAGTACGGACAGGTCGTCGGCCGCGACCCGGCCGTCGAGCGCGGTACGCATGCGGCCCAGCACCCCCTGTGCGTACCGGCCGGTGGCCTCGGGCAGCGGGGAGGTCAGTTCGACGGTGAACGGCCGCTCGGCCGCGATGGCGAACCCGGCCCGGGACAGCAGCGGCCCCCAGTCGGCACCCAGGTGCGGCACCGTCTCGGCGTGCAGCCCGGCCAGCGCGGCGCGGCAGCGGGCCTCCAGCCCCGGGCGCCCGATGCCGAGGTCGTCGGGCAGGAAGCAGGGGTTTCCGGCCATCTCGATCACGGCCAGCAGCCCGCCCGGGGCCAGCGCCGTGTACGCCTCGCGCAGCGCGCGGTCGGGGTCGCTCATGTGGTGCAGCGCCGCCGACGCCCACACCAGGTCCACGCCGCCGAAGTCCGGCCAGGCCGCGTCCAGATCGGCCTCGACGGTGCGCACCCGGTCCGCCACGCCCAGCTCGCGGGCCTTGCCCTGAAGGTGGTGCAGGAGCCGCGGGGAGGCGTCGGCGGCGATCGCTTCGGCGCCCTCGAAGCGCCGGAGCAGCGCGAAGGTTCCGGTGCCGGCCCCGCTGCCCAGGTCGAGTACGCGGCGCACGGGCCGCTCCGCGGTCAGTTCCGCCAGCCACGCGGTCAGCTCGGTCAGGTGGGCGTGCAGGACGTCCGCTTCCAGGTCGAGCAACTCGGCGACGTAGGGCTCGTCGTGCGGCGCTCCGGGTCCGGAAGCGTGGTGCTGGTGCTGATGCGCGTGGGGTGTCATGCCCTCGACCCTACGAGCGCCTTGCCTCAGCGACATACCATATTGCTTATGACGCAAGAAGACGAAGACCTCGATGTCCTCGTGCGCAAGCGGATCCGGGGGCTGCGGGTCGCCATGGGCTGGTCGCTCGACGATCTGGCCGCGCGCTGCTACCTGAGCCCCTCCACCCTGAGCCGTATCGAGACGGGCCACCGGCGGATCGGCCTGGACCAGCTGACCGCGATCGCCCGGGCCCTGGGCGCCACGCTGGACCAGCTCGTGGAGACCGCCACCGACGACGTGATCATCAGGCCGCAGCACCACGCGGCACGCGGGCTCACCACCTGGATGCTGAAGCGGGACCCCGGCGTCACGGTCGCCAGGCTGCGCCTCACGGAGCCGGCCCCGACCGGCAGGGGTGCGCAGAAGGCCCACCCGGGGCAGGACTGGTTCACCGTCCTGTCCGGGACCGTCGTACTGCTGCTGGGGGACCGCCGGATCCTCGTCGAGGAAGGGCAGGCGGCCGAGTTCTCCACGATGATCCCGCACGCCTTCGGGGCGCAGGGCGGCCCGGCGGAGATCCTGGGGATCTTCGACCACGACGGACAGCGCACCCACCTGCGGTCGGCCGACTGAAAGCCGCCCAGTGGCCGCCCGGCGGCCGTCAGTCGTCCAGCGGCAGGGCCAGATCCCGTACGTGACCGGCGAGCAGCTTCACCGCGGCGTCCACCGCGGCCGCCCCGTCCCGCTCCCGGATCGCCTCGACGAGGAGGTGGTGCGGGTCGGTGGGCGCGGCCGTCGCGGTGTCCAGGCAGGCGGCGCGGCGCAGCTCCGCGCGGAGGGCGGTGCTCAGCGAGCGGTAGATGTCGGCCAGTACGGGATTGGCGCTCGCCTCGGCGACCAGGACGTGGAAGTCGGCGTCGGCGGCGGTGAACGCCTCGTCCTCGTGTGCCGCGAGCGCCGCCCGGCGCCGGGCCAGCGCCGCCTCTATGGCGGCGAGCTGGGCGTCCGTGCGGTGCCGCGCCGCCTGCCGTGCCGCGATCACGTCCAGGCCCTGCCGGACCTGCGTGACGTGGGTCAGCTCGGCGCGCTCCAGGCGGCGGCGGAGCGCCACGGCGCTGTCGTCGTCGGAGAGGACGAACGTGCCGTCGCCCTGCCGGGTCTCCAGCAGCCCGGAGTGCACGAGGGCGCGGATCGCCTCCCGTACGGAGGCCCGGCTCACCTGCAGCGTCTCGGACAGAGCGCTCTCGGGCGGAATGCGGCTGCCCACCGGCCAGACCCCCTTGAGGATCTGTTCCCGGATCTCGTCCGTCGCGGTCTCCACCAGCGACACCCTGCGTACTGTCCGCACCGCACCGCTCCATTTCCCAGGTCACCTGACGTCAGGCAACTGTAGCCAGCCCGGACGGCTCCCGGCTGCCCCTTGGGAGAAGCCGGGGAACCGAACACCGTACGAACGCGTGAAGAGAGGCGACGGGGGCGAAAGGTGCGGGGCCGGCCACGGGGCGCGAACGAGATCGCGATACGAACAAGATCCAGTCAATACCTGTGTGGTTGTCGGTCCCTGCGGCCATACTGCTGGCGGTGCACCCCTGCCCGCGGCGCGGGCCGCGGGGCACGGTCAGCGACCGAGGGGGAGGTTCCGTGTCATACCCGCCGACCGGCAGCGCGGCACCGCCCGCGCCCGCAGCGACCCCCGGACCGGGCGCGGCCGCAGCGGAACCGACCGCTCCCCCGCCGCCGTCCGGCGAGCGCGCCGTATGGGCCGAGGCGCTGCGGCGGCTGCGCGCCGCCATGCTCACCGAGCCGGGCCGGCTGCGCTTCATCGGTGCCGTACTGGCCGCGCTGGTCGTGCTGTTCGGCGCGCTGACCGCCTGGCAGGTGGCGGACCGGTCGGCCGCCGCCGACGACGTCCTGGGGAGCAGCCAGCCGCTGAGCCGGGACGCGGCCGACATCTACCGCTCGCTGGCGGACGCCGACACCACGGCGGCCGGCGGCTTCCTGGCCGGCGACCGGGAGAGCGCGGCCAGCCGCCGGCGCTACAAGGACGACATCTCGACCGCCGCCAAGCTGCTGGTCCGGGCCTCCGCCAACTCCCGGGGCTCGAAGGCGGCCCGGGACCGCATCGAGCGGCTGAACGACGGCCTGCCGCGGTACACGGGCCTGGTGGAGACGGCGCGGATGTACAACCGGCAGGGCCTGCCGGTGGGCGGCGCGTACCTCCAGTACGCCAACAACCAGATGCGCACCCAACTGCTGCCCGCCGCCCGGCAGCTCTACGACACCGAGACCGCCCGGCTCGACGCCGACTACGAGGACGCCACGGCCTGGCCCTGGGTCGCGGTGGCCGTCGGCGCGCTCGCGATCGGCGGGCTCGGCTGGGCGCAGCGCCGCAACTACCGGCGGACGAACCGGGTGTTCAACCACGGCCTGCTGATCGCCACCACCGCGTCCGTGGGCGTCCTGCTGTGGATGGTGGCGGGGCACGCCGTCGCCCGCGCGGGGCTCGACGACTCCATCGAGCACGGCGCGAAGTCCCTGCGGGTGCTCAACGAGGCGCGGATCGCGACACTGCAGGCGCGCGGCGACGAGAACCTCACGCTGGTGGCGCGCGGCGGCAAGGTCACCGCCGACCAGCAGGACTTCTACGAGGTCGAGTACGCCGCCGGCATGAAGGCGCTGGCGGGTGACGGGAAGGGTGCGGACGCCCGGGCGGGCGGCAAGCTGCGGGAGGCGCTGTCCCTGGCGGACGACGCGGCGGGCCGCGCGCCGGTGCAGGAGGCGCTGGCGAACGTACGGGAGTGGCGCTCGCGGCACGCCGAAGCGCGCGCGGAGAACGACCGGGGCGACTACGAGGGCGCGCTGGCGAAGGTGATCGGGAAGGACCGGCCCACGAAGGAGTCCTTCGACAAGGTGGACGCGGCGCTGAAGCAGGCGCTCCGGCACGAGCAGACCGAGTTCCACGACGCGGCGCGCGACGGCCGGCACGCGCTGGACGGGCTCGCCGTGGGGGCGGCCGTGCTGGCCGTGCTGGCGGCGGCCGGCGCGGTGCTGGGCATCGGCCGCAGGCTGTCGGAGTACCGGTGACGAGGGCGGGGATGAGCATGCGCGCGCGAATGGCGGACCTCGGGTCGGCGCTGGCTCCGGTGGCCGCCGGCATGGGTGTGATGGCCGCGGCCGCCGCGGTGCTGGTGCCGGTGCTCAGCAGCGGCCACGACGTGCCGCACGAACCGCCGCTCCCCTCTCCACGGAGCGCCGCGACGGGCGCTCCCGCCGCCTCCGGCTGCACGGAGG
>NZ_JBEPFC010000208.1:0-9888 GCF_040301705.1 Streptomyces sp. NPDC000151
CCGGCAGCCGCCCCGCCGCGCCCGCGGCACAGCTGGTCGTGGACTGGACGCTGTGCCGGGGCCACGGCCTCTGTGCCGACCTCGCGCCCGGCGTCGTACGGCTCGGCCCGGACGGCTATCCGCAGCAGGCGGCCATGCCACTGCCCGCCCGGATGCGCCGCCGCGCCCGGCTCGCCGCCCGCCGCTGCCCGGCGCTGGCCCTCCGGGTCCGGCCCGCCGCCGACTGATCCCGTACGGACGTACGCCGATCCGCCTCCGCCCCCGTACTGCCCGCCGTGCACCGCTTTTTGACGTGAAGTGACAACTTCCGCAGGCGTTGAACGGCGGCAGCGCCACCCCCCGTATCCCGGTCCGTATCCCCGTCCCGACGGCACCTCCGCCGCCCCCACCGAAGGAGATCCCATGAACACCCGAGCCGCCTCGGTCAACCGCCGCCAAGCGGGCCTCGCGCTCACCGCGCTCGCCGTGCTCGCCCTGACCACCGCCTGCGGCGGCAAGGACTACGCGTCCTCCGCCGCCGGCGACCGGGTCCAGCCCGCCGGTCAGAGCGCCTCCGACAAGGGCTCCGGCTCCGGCTACGACTACGGGTCGGGGTCGGACAAGGGCGGCGGGTACGGCCAGGACTCGGCCGGCGGGCTGGGCGCGGCCGCCAAGACGCTCGCCCTCAAGGAGGCGGCGGGTATCGGCAAGGTCGTCACCGACGGCCAGGGCCTGACCCTGTATCGCTTCGACAAGGACACCGCCAAGCCGCCCAAGTCCGCCTGCGCCGGCGACTGCGCCTCGACCTGGCCGCCGGTCCCCGCGGCCGACGCCAAGGCCGCCACCGGCATCAACGCGGCCGATCTCGGCTCGGTCACCCGCGCCGACGGCGGCAAGCAGCTCACGCTCGGCGGCTGGCCGGTGTACCGGTACGCCAAGGACGCGGCGCCCGGCGACACCAAGGGCCAAGACGTCGGCGGGGTCTGGCACGCGCTGGCCGCCGACGGCGGCAAGGCCGGCGAGGCGGCTCCGCAGAAGCCGCCCGCCGCGCCCAAGGCAGACGTCTCGGTCGCCGACAACGCGATGCTCGGAAAGATCATCGTCGACGGCAAGGGCCGCACGCTCTACCGCTTCACCAAGGACAACCCCTGGCCGATGAAATTCGCCTGCACCGGCGCCTGCCTGGACACCTGGAAACCCGCGAAACCGGCCGACAAGAGCAAGATCGAGGGGCTCGCGGCCAAGCTGATCACCACCGTGAAGCGCCCGGACGGCACGAAGCAGCTCGCCGTGGACTGCTGGCCCATGTACTGGTTCACCGGCGACAAGGCCCCCGGCGACGTCAACGGCCAGGGCGTGAAGGGCACCTGGTTCGCGGTCGGCCAGGACGGCAAGAAGATCACCAAGTCGGCTGCGGCACCCGGCAGCTCGTACTAGCGCGGCTCCGCCGCCGCCAGCCGCCCCCACACCACCAGCCGGTACGTCGAGGTGTACTCCGGCGTGCAGGTCGTCAGGGTGAGGTAGTACCCGGGCTCGGTGTAGCGGTGGCCGGGGTGGACGGAGCTGTACGGGATCCGTGCCAGCACCGTCCCGTCGGCGGGCGTGGTCTGCGGCAGCGTCCGCTCGACGACGTAGGTGTAGCGGGCTTCGGCGGTGTCGATACGCACGGTGTCGCCGGGCCGCAGCCGGTCGAGGCGGCGGAACGGCTCACCGTGGGTGTTGCGGTGCCCGGCCAGCGCGACGTTCCCCGCCCGGCCGGGCTGCGCCGTCCGCGGGTAGTGGCCCACGTACCCCTTGTCGAGCACGCCCGCCTTGCCGATGCCCTCCGCGATGGGCGCTGTGACGCCGAGTCGGGGGATGCGGAGGACGGCGTACGCCGGGTCCGGCGCGTGACTCGCGGCTCTCTCCGTCGGCCCCGGGTCCGGCGTGGCGCTCGGGGCCTCGGAGGGAGCGGGCCGCGGCGCGGGCTGCCGCCACTGCCGCTCCAGCCGGGACACCCGCTGCCGCGCGTCCGCCTGCGCCTCCCGGTTGGTCCACCACAGCTGGTGGACGACGAGCAGGACCAGGACGGCGCCGACGGTCACCGCCAGCTCCGCCGCCGTCCACACCAGTCGCACCACCACCGGTATCCGCTCCCGCACGCGGGCACGGTAGGGCCTGCGGGCGGCGATCACCAGAGTGCTGACGCGGCATCAGCTGCCCGGCGCCGGCCGTCAGCCGCCCACCGCCCGCGACACCGCGTAGATGCACAGGCCCGCCAGGGCGCCCACGACCGTGCCGTTGATCCGGATGAACTGCAGGTCGCGGCCGATGTGCGCCTCGATCTTCTTCGAGGTGTGCTCGGCGTCCCAGCCCGCGACCGTGTCCGTGATCAGCAGCGTGATCTCGTCGCGGTACGTCGTGACGACGTACACCGCCGCGCCCTCCAGCCAGCCGTCGACCTTGCTCTGCAGCCGACCGTCGGCGGCCAGCCGCTTGCCCAGCGACAGCAGCGCGCCGCGCACCCGCAGCCGCAGTTCACTGCGCTCGTCCTCGGCCGCCGCGACCATCATCGCGCGCACCGAGCCCCACGCCGACGCGATCAGGTCCTGCACCTCGCCGCGGCCCAGCACCTCCGACTTCAGCCGCTCCACCCGCGCCCGGGTGTCCGTGTCGGACTGCAGGTCGCCCGCGAAGTCGGTCAGGAAGCGGTCCAGCGCGCCGCGCGCCGGGTGGTCCGGCATGTCCCGCATCTCCGTCACGAAGCGCAGCAGCTCCTTGTAGACCCGGTCGCCGACCTTGCGGTCCACGAAGCGCGGGGTCCAGCCGGGCGCGCCGCCGGCCACCGCCGCCATGACGGAGCCGGCGTGCGTGACGAGCCAGTCGTGCGCCCGTGCGCACACCAGGTCCACCGCGCGGTGGTGGCCGCCGTCCGCGACGATCTTCTCCAGCATCGTGCCGAGCCCGGGGGCGATCTCCTGCGCGTCGGCGCGGCGGGTGATCGCCTCGCCGACCACCGCCTGCACGTCGGAGTCGCGCAGCACGGTCAGCGCGCCGCGCAGCGCCGTCGACAGCTCGGCGGTGACCCGGTCGGCGTGCTCCGGCTCGGCGAGCCAGCGGCCGAGCCGGCTGCCGATGCCGACCTTGCGCAGCCGCTGCCGCACCACCTCGCCGGAGAGGAAGTTCTCCCCCACGAAGTCGCCGAGGCTCTGCCCGAGCTGGTCCTTCTTCGTCGGGATGATCGCGGTGTGCGGGATGGGCAGCCCGAGCGGCCGCCGGAACAGCGCGGTCACCGCGAACCAGTCCGCGAGCGCGCCGACCATGCCCGCCTCGGCGGCCGCGGCCACATAGCCCGTCCAGCCGCCGGCCCCGGCCGCGCCCGCCCACTTCGCCAGCGCGTACACCACGGCGACGGCCAGCAGCAGGCACGTGGCGAGGGTCTTCATGCGGCGCACCCCGCGCCGCTTCTCCTCGTCGGCCTCGTTGAATGTGAATCCGGCCACAGGGCCGGCGGCGGGGCCGGCCGCGGAGTCTCCCTCCGCACCGGCTGCCACGTCCGTCTTCGTCCGTTCCATCCGCTCCATCCGTTCGCCCCGTCCCCCGTGTATGTCCAACTGTGACCTAGTCCTGTTCCCACTCCTGGAACGAACCACGGGTTCCCGTCGTCCCACAGGTCGAGCGCAACGCCTCTCCGCCGTCCTGGCGGGAGGGAGCCGCCGGGCATCCGCACCGGCCGACATGGGATCATGACGGATCGATCGGACTGCGACGGCGCCGCTGATCAGACGCTGCCCTTGCCCATCCGGAGCCGGAGGCTCCGCCTGCCCCAGGAGAACGCCCCCGCATGACCAAAAGTGTGGGTTACGCCCTGCTCGCCGGCCTGGCGGCAGTGGTGGTCCTCGTCTCGACCGCGATCTTCGTCGGGGTCGGCGGCAGCGGCGGCGGCCCCGGCGGCGAGCCGCACAACCCGAACTCCGCGGCGCCCGCCGTCTCCGGCCAGTGGGTCGGCACCTGGTCCGCCTCCGCCGCGGCCGCCGAGCCGGGCACCCTGGACGGGTACGCGGGCATGTCGATACGGAACGTGATCCACACCAGCGTCGGCGGCTCCAGCGCCCGCATCCAGCTCTCCAACCTCTACGGCACCCGCCCGCTGGCCCTCACCCACGCCACCATCGCGCTCGCCGCGACCCCGAACAACCCCTCGGCGGCGGCCGGCACGATGCGCCGCCTCACCTTCGGCGACCGCACCTCCGTCGTCATCCCGGCGGGCGGCGCGATAACCAGCGACCCGGTGCGGCTGGACGTGCCGCACGACGCGGACCTGCTGGTCACGACGTACTCCCCGGCCCCCTCCGGGCCCGTCACCTACCACCCGTACGCCCGCCAGACCTCCTACCTGGCGCGCGGCGACCGGGCGGCGGACGACGCGGGCACGGCGTACACCGAGCAGAGCCCGTACTGGCGCTACCTCACCGGCGTGGACGTGTGGAGCAACGAGGCGCACGGCTCCGTCGTCGTCATCGGCGACTCCATCACCGACGGCATCACCTCCACCGCGGGCGCCAACCACCGCTGGACCGACTTCCTGGCCGAGCGGCTGCGCAAGGAGCCCGGCGCGCCCCGCCTGGGCGTGCTCAACCAGGGCATCAGCGGCAACCGCCTGCTGATCGACGGCAGCCGCTACTCCCCCAACAACGGCCCCAGCGTGCTCACCCGCCTGGACCGCGACGCGCTCGCCCGCTCCGGCGTGCAGGCCGTCATCGTCGAGATCGGGCTGAACGACCTGTTCAAGACGCCGCGCCAGTGGAATCCCGAGAAGCTGGTCGCGGGCATGCGCAAGGTCGTCAAGCAGGCACACGCGCGCGGCCTGCGGGTCACCGGCGGCACGCTCACGCCGTTCTACGGCCACCGCGGCTACTCGGTCCGGATGGACCAGGTCCGGCAGGCGGTCAACGCCCAGATCCGGGCCGGGAACGTGTACGACAACGTGGTCGACTTCGACAAGGCGCTGCGCGACCCGGCCCAGCCGAACCGGCTGCGCCCCGAGTACGACTCCGGCGACCATCTGCACCCCAGCGACGAGGGCTACAAGGCGATGGCCCGTTCGGTGGACCTCAAGCACCTCAAGGGGTCGGCCCCCGCAGCGCTGTAAGGGCGGCGGCGCGGGCTCCGCGCGCCGCCGCTGCCGCGGTGCGGCGCCGTCCTCATGCGCCGCGTCCCGTGTACATTCGTGCGATCACGTCCTCGATGTCCGGCTCCCGTACCGACAGATCCACCAGCGGCCAGCGCTCCGCGACCGCCGCCACCACCGGCGCCGCGCTCTGCGACGCCGGGAACGCCAGCCACTGCCGCGGCCCCTCCACCTTCACCGTCCGCGCGCCCGGCACGCCCTCGATCGGCGGCAGCTCCCGCGCCAGGTCCACCACCAGCGTCCGCTCGCTCTCCCCCACCTCGTGCAGCCCCGCGAGGCCGCCGTCGTACACCAGCCGCCCGTGGTCGATCACCATCACCCGCCGGCAGAGCTGCTCGATGTCGGTGAGGTCGTGGGTGGTGAGCAGGACGGTCGTGCCCAGCGAGGCGTTCACCTCGCGCAGGAAGTCCCGCACCCGCGCCTTGCTGACCACGTCGAGGCCGATCGTCGGCTCGTCCAGGTACAGCACCTCCGGGTCGTGCAGCAGCGCCGCCGCGATGTCCCCGCGCATCCGCTGCCCCAGCGAGAGCTGCCGCACCGGCGCCGCCAACAGGGGGCCGAGGTCCAGCAGTTCCACGCACCGGTCGAGGTTCTTGCGGTACGTGTCGTACGGCACCCGGTACATCCGCCGCACCAGCTCGTAGGAGTCCTTGAGCGGCAGGTCCCACCACAGGGTCGTGCGCTGCCCGAAGACCACGCCCATCCGGCGGGCCAGCCGGGTGCGCTCCCGGGAGGGATCGATGCCCGCCACCCGGATGCGGCCCGCGCTGGGCACGAGGATGCCGGTCAGCATCTTGATCGTGGTCGACTTGCCGGCGCCGTTCGGGCCGATGTACCCCACCATCTCGCCGCGCCCGACGGTGAAGCCGATGCCGTCCACGGCCCGCACCTCGTGCTTGGTGCGGCGCAGCCGGCCGGCCTTGCGCCGCACCTGGAAGACCTTCCGCACCCCGTCCAGTTCGATGAAGGGCGTCTTCGCGCCATCCGTCATGCCGTCTCCCCCATGGTCAGCTCCCCGTACTCCGGTAAGCGCGCAGCCCCGCCCGCCACGCCAGCGCCGCGCCCCCGCACATCACCGCGGCCACCACGGGCCCCAGAAAGTCCACCCAGCCCGGCAGCCCCAGCGGGTCGTCGTGGCCGAGGAGGCGCAGCGCGGGCAGCCAGTTCACGAAGGCCAGCGGGATCACGAAGGTGACGCCGCGGACCAGCTCCCTGGCGAAGACGGTGGGTGGGTACTGCAGCATCGCGTTTCCGCCATATGTGAAGGAGTTCTGCACCTCGGCGGCGTCCTGGGCGAAGAACTGGAAAGCCGCGCCGAGCGTGAAGATCGCGCCGTAGATGGCCGCGCCGCTCACCAGCATCGCCGCGACCATGACCACCCGGCCCGGCGTCCAGTCCACCTGAACACGGGTCAGCGCCCAGCCCAGTACCGCCATGGCCTGCAGGGTCCGCCCGATGCGGCGCAGCGCGAAGCGGTCTGCGGCCACCTGGGCGTACACGGGCGCCGGGCGCACCAGCAGGACGTCCAGCGTGCCGTCGCGCACCCGGCTGCCCAGCCGCTCCACATTGCCCAGCAGCAGGTCCGCGAGGGCCAGCGAGGTGGCCGACGCACCGTAGAGGAGTGCCACTTCGGGCAGCCCGAACCCGCCGAGTTCGTCGATGTGCGAGAACATCAGAAGGATCGTCACGAACTCCAGGCCACTGCCCGCGGCATTGCCGACGGCCATGATCACAAACGACGCCCGGTAGGTGAGTGTGGACCGGACCCACATCGCTACGATCAGCAGGTACGCCCGTACGCCGTGCCGCACCAGCGCGGCCCGCCCGAAGGACTCAGCCACCCTGCACCACCACCTTCCGGGTGGCCGCGGCCTGCAGCAGCCGGCCCGCCGCCAGCAGCGCCGCCGCCCATCCCGCCTGGAACGCCAGCGCCCCCAGCAGCCCGGGGCCCGCGTACTGCCCCAGCAGGACATCGGCCGGCACCTGATGGGCGGAGGACCACGGCAGCATCCGCACGACCTCGCCGAACGTGCCGGGGAAGACCCGCAGCGGCAGCAGCGTGCCGGAGAAGAACATCGCCGCCAGCCCGCTGAGGACGGCCACGCCCGAGCTGTCCAGCAGCCAGAACGCGGACAGCGCGACGAGGTAGCGCAGCGCGAAGCTGACGGTCACCGCGAGCGCCACCGACGCCAGGAACGCGGCCCACAGCAGCGGGGAGGCGGGCAGCGCGAGGTCGAAGACCAGCGCGCCGGCCACCATCGGCAGCACCCCGCGGCCCAGCAGCTGGCAGCCGGCCCGGCCCAGGTCGGCGGCGAGCCACCACATCTGCAGGTCGGCCGGGCGGTACAGGTCCACCGCGATGTCGCCGCTGCGGACGCGCTCCTGCATCTCCTCGTGGAAGCCGCCGCCCATGGTCAGGGCCACGGTCGCCAGCAGCGCCTGGCCGACCCACACGAAGGTCAGCGCCTGCGCCTGGTCGTACCCGCCCAGGTGCGGCCGCTCGTGCCAGAGCGCCTGGTAGGTGTAGGCGATGATGCAGCCGAAGACGGTGTTGGTGAAGACGCCGGCGGCGGTGGCGGTGCGGTACGTGGCGTACCGCCGGAAGCCGCCCCGCGCGACGGCCGCGTACAGCGCCAAAGCTCCGCCCACTCCGCCGCCCCCCGCCGCCCGGTGCCAAAACACCCGAGGCTAGCCCTGTCGGCGGCGCCGCACCACACGTTTACCACCCGGGCGGGTGAGGCAGAGAACCCATTCGGCCGGTCACAGACCAGTCACATGTGCGTGCCATCCTCTGGGCCTGGAACGCATGATGCGACAGTTTCTTATCGGGCGACACAAGCTTTTCGGAAGATCCAGCTTTTTCAGACGAAAGCGCCTTTTCCGGCGTAGGGCGCGCATCGCCCGCTACGACACCGATCCCGCCGCGGCACAACCATCGGCGGCGGCCGAGGAGTCACTACTGACATGAACGACGATCCGCAGCAGGACGGCCAGGGAAGTAACGGTTCCTCGGAAGAGGAACCGGGCACCGCGCCACCCCCTGGCAAGAAGGGCCGCCCCCGCCGCACCGGCTGGCGCCGCGCCGTGCCCACCTGGCGCATGACCCTCGGCGGCATCCTGGTGCTTCTGCTGATCATCGTCGTCGGCTTCCTCGCCGGCTACCTCCTCGTCGGCATCCCGCCCGCCAACCAGGCCGCCAAGGCCCAGAGCAACGTCTTCCTCTTCACCGACGGCTCCCAGCTCGCCCGCGACGGCGACGTGAACCGCGAGAACGTCAAGCTCAGCCAGATCCCCAAGGACGTCCAGCACACCGTGCTTGCCGCCGAGGACCGCAACTTCTACAGCGAGTCCGCGGTCAACCCCGTCGCCATGGTCCGCGCCGCCTGGAACACCGTCATCGGCAAGGGCACGCAGTCCGGCTCCACCATCACCCAGCAGTACGTCAAGAACTACTACCTCGGCCAGGAACAGACCGTCACCCGCAAGGCCAAGGAGTTCTTCATCGCCATCAAGCTGGACCGCGAGGTGAGCAAGGACGAGATCCTGGAGGGCTACCTCAACACCAGCTACTACGGCCGCAACGCCTACGGCATCCAGGCCGCGGCCCAGGCGTACTACAGCAAGGACGTCGAGGACCTGACGGTCGCCCAGGGCGCCTACCTGGCCACCCTCCTGAACGCCCCCAGCCAGTACGACATCGTCGTCCACCCCGAGAACCGGCAGCGCGCCGAGGCCCGCTGGAACTACGTCATGGACGGCATGGTCAAGAAGGGCTGGCTCAGCGGCTCCGACCGCGCCGCCATGAAGTTCGACCCGCCCGGCGCGGCCAAGACCCCCTCCGGCCTCTCCGGCCGCCGCGGCTACTTCGTCAACGCCATCAAGGACTACCTCACCGACAACGACATCCTCGACAAGGACGACCTGGCCGGCGGCGGCTACCGCATCACCACCACCATCGACAAGAAGAAGCAGCTCGCCCTCGAAAAGGCCGTCGACGACCGCCTGATGGAGCAGCTCGACAAGAAGAACCGCGACGCCGACAAGAACGTCCGGGCCGGCGGCGCCTCCATCGACCCCGCCACCGGCAAGGTCGTCGCCATGTACGGCGGCATCGACTACGCCCAGCAGTTCGTCAACGGCGCCACCCGCGCCGACTACCAGGTCGGCTCCACCTTCAAGCCCTTCGTCTTCGCCTCCGCCGTCGCCAACCACGCGACGACCCAGGACGGCCGGACCATCACCCCGAACACGGTCTACGACGGCACCAACAAGCGGATGACCGTCAGCGACGGCAACCCCACCGGCTTCGCCCCCGCCAACGAGGACGACCGCTCCTACGGGCAGATCACCGTCAGCGAGGCCACCGACAAGTCCGTCAACGCCGTCTACGCGCAGATGGGCATCGACGTCGGCCCCGACAAGGTCAAGGACACCGCCGTCGACCTCGGCATCCCCGCGAAGACCCCCGGCCTCAGCGAGTCCCAGGGCGCGATCTCGCTCGGCACCGCCACGCCCAGCGTGCTGCAGATGACCGGCGCGTACGCCACCCTCGCCAACCACGGCAAGCACGTGCCGTACACCTTCATCCAGAAGATCACCAAGAACGGCGAGAACCTCACCCTGCCCGACCGGCCCGAGCAGACCGCGATGGCCCGCGAGGCCGCCGACACCACCACCTCCATCCTGCGCAGCGTCGTCGAGAGCCCCGGCGGCACCGGCGCGGCGGCGCGCGCGGCGGG
>NZ_JBEPFC010000209.1:0-9759 GCF_040301705.1 Streptomyces sp. NPDC000151
GCCAGCACCCGCGCCGCGGTCGTCGGCGGCGGGCGGCAGCGGCGTCCCGGCCTGCCGCTCGGCCCGCACGAGCGCGCCACCGGTGGCATTCCCGGCACCGTCCGTACCGGGCTGGGGCCCGGCGGACTGCGGCGGCTGCGAAGCCTGCGGGTAGCCGTAGGCGGGCTGGCCGCTGTAGGGGTTCTGACCGGCGTACGGGTCGTGCTGTCCGTACGTGGCCTGCGCCTGCGCGTCGCCGTAGGAGGGCTGCGCGCCGTACGAGGGCTGCTGGCCGTAGGTGCCCTGGGGGTCACCGTACGAGGGCTGAGGCTGAGCGCCGTACGAGGGCTGGGCGCCGTAGGAGGGCTGAGGCTGGGCTCCGTAGGAGGGCTGCTGGCCGTACGTGCCCTGCGCGCCGTACGGGTCCTGGCCGCTCGCGTATCCCGTCCCCGGCCCGGCCGGCGGCTGCTCCGGCGGCATCGGGGGTACCGGCGGCTGCCCCTGGGGCGGCGGCGGGTACGCGCCCGGCTGCTGCGGCGCGTAGGAGCCCTGCTGCTGCGGCGCCTGGGACGGGCCCCAGGGCTCGCCCCACGGCTGACCGGCGGCCGGCGCGGACTGCTGGTCGGGCACGTACGGCTCGCCGCCGTGCGCGGGCAGCACCACACCCTCGCGCGCGGGCCCGCCCGCAGGGTTCTGCGGGTCGCCGCCCTGTCCGCTCTGCGTCACCGGGACTCCTACTTCTGCTTCTTACGGAATCGTCGGCTCACGCTACCGGGTAGCCGTCGCGTTCGACCACGTCCCCTGGTCACCGGCCACTTGACGCACAACGGCACCACCCGTCGATTACGGAGGATCGACGGACAAAGAGGACTCCGGCCGAATGCCGCTCCGGGGCGGGGCCTGGAGTCCCGCCTGAGGCAGGGCCTGGAGCCCCGCCTGGGGCCGGGCCTGGGGCGGAGCTTGGGGCGGGGCCGCCCCCGGCCCGTCCGTCACGCCGCCCGCAGCTCCAGTCGCGCGGCGAACTCCCGCACCACCGCCTCCTCCCGGTACGGCTCCAGGCGCGCCTGGAAGTCCTCCAGATACTCCGCGCCGCGCGAGGAGCGCAGCCCGCTCAGCAACTCGGCCGCCTGCGTGCCCGTATGGCACGCCTGCTCGATCTCGCGCTGCTGCACCTGCGCGCTCGCCAGCAGCACCAGCCCGATCGCGCGCCGCCGCGCCCGGCTCTCCGGGTGACCGGCGAGCGCCTGCTCGGCCTGCTGCTTCGCCGCGGCCGCCTGTCCCAAGTCCCGGTGACAGTGGGCCAGTTCGTCGGCGAGATAGGCCGGGTCGAAGTGCCCGATCCACACCGGGTCGTCGCCCGCGTCCGTACCGGACTCGGCCCGCTCCATCGCGCTGACCGCGCGCCCGGCCACGGACTGGAACGCCCGGGTGTCCCCCATCAGCGCGTGCCCGCGCGCCTCCGCCGCGCAGAACATCGCCTCGGCGCGCGGCGTCACGTGCCCGCGGGTGCCTTCCTGTGCCGCGCGCGCGAGCTGCGCGATCTCCCGGGGGTTGCCGAGCGAGGCGGCGAGGTGGCTCATGCTGGCGGCGAGCACGTACCCGCCGTAACCGCGGTCGCCGGCCGCCTGCGCGAGGCGCAGCGCCTGGATGTAGTACCGCTGGGCCAGCCCCGGCTGACCCGTGTCGACCGCCATGTACCCGCCCAGCTCGGTCAACCGGGCCACCGCGGCGAACAGTTCGCGCCCCACGGACTCCCGGTACGTGCCCGCGAGCAGCCCGGAGACCACGCTGTTGAGGTAGTGCACGACGACCGGGCGGACGTGCCCGCTGCCGTACTGGTGGTCCAGTTCGCTGAGCGCGGTCGTCATGGCGCGGACCGCCTCGACGTCCGAACGGCCCACGCGCGCACCGGCGTTGCGCGCGACCTGGGTGTCGGCGCCGGTGATCAGCCAGTCCCGGCTCGGCTCGACGAGTGCCGAGGCGGCGACGGTCGAGCCGCTGAGAAAGTCCCGGCGGCCCACGTCACTCCGCCACAACTCACAGACCTGCTCTATCGCGCCGAGGACGGTGGGCGAGAACTGGAGGCCGACGCCGGAGGCGAGGTTCTTGCCGTCGGCCATGCCGATCTCGTCGATCGTGACCGTGCGCCCCAGCTTGCGGCCGAGCGCCTCGGCGATGATCGCGGGCGCCCGGCCGCGGGGCTGCTGGCCGCGCAGCCAGCGGGCGACGGACGTCTTGTCGTAGCGCAGGTCCAGGCCGTGCTCGGCACCGCAGACGTTCACGCGGCGGGCGAGTCCGGCGTTGGAACAGGCAGCTTCCTGGATGAGCGCCTGCAGCCGTTCGTTCGGCTGCCGCGCGACGAGTGGCCTGGCGGCCATGCTGTACCCCCTGTGTACTGCGGCGCGTTCACCGTCGAACGCCGTCCCCGTCCATCATTTCCCGCCCATACCCGCGATATCCGCTTTTTCCGACGCTACCGCGCGACATAAGCGACACTCACCAAATTGCCCGACCGGCCCCCTTAGCTGCTCGGCTGGGCGATGCCCGCCTGCTCACGCAAGTGGTTACCCAGCCTCCGCCGCACAGCCCCGCACGCGCCCCCGCCCGTGCATCCATGCGCCCCACGTGCAAGAACGTTGCGCCGTGCCGTGCCACGGGTTGGCCGTAACCCTTGGTGACAGCGGAAGTTGTCACGTTCGTGGAACAGAGCAGCGGAGTCACAGGAGCCCCACACGTCCCCCAGCAGCGCGGCGAGCGGCTGCTCGACATTGCGGTGCGTTACGCGGCGGAACGCCATTGGGACGTACTCCCCGGCGCATGGCTGGAAGACGACGGTGCGGCGACGTACTGTTCGTGCGGCGCCCGTGACTGCCGGGCCCCCGGCGCCCACCCCCTGGCGGCCGACTGGCCCACGGCGGCCACCGGCAGCACATCAGTCATCCACAGCCTGTGGACGCAGCACCCCCGCGCGGCGATCCTGCTCCCCACAGGCCGCACGTTCGACGCGCTGGACGTGCCGGAGACCGCGGGCTGCCTGGCGCTGGCCCGCATGGAACGGCAGGGCCTGCCGCTCGGCCCGGTCATCTGCACCCCGGCCCGCCGGATGCTCTTCCTCGTCCTCCCCGGCGCCGCCGCCAAGATCCGGGACCTGGCACGGAAGCCGGGCCGCCCCGCCCCCTCCGGCCTCGACCTGATCACCCACGGCGAGGGCACCTACATCGCCGCACCCCCCACCCGCACCGGCCGCCACGCCCCGGTCCAATGGGCCCGCCACCCCACCCCCGCCAACCGCTGGCTCCCCGACACGCAAGACCTCCTCAACCCCCTCACCTACGCCTGCGGCCTCGAGCCACCCTCGAACCGGGGACGCTGAACGCGCTGCTCACCCGCCCCCTCCCCCGCCCGCCGCATATCGTGGGGAGTGGCGGGGGCTTGACCGGTTCCTGCCTTTGACGTCCGAGGACAGGGGAACCGAGTGACGACCGAGAGTTCGGGTGCTGTGGAAGAGGGTGGCACGGCGGGCGCGCCGGCGGCGGTGCGTATCCACAGCCTCTGGAAGAAGTATGGAGATCACACCGCGGTCGCGGGGATCGATCTGACGTTGCCCGCCGGGCGGTTCATCGGGCTCGTGGGGCCGAACGGGGCGGGGAAGACCACCACGCTGTCGATGGTGACCGGGCTGCTGCGGCCGGACGCCGGTCAGGTCGAGATCGGCGGCCACGACGTGTGGCGCGACCCGGTGGCCGTGAAGTCGCGGATCGGCGTACTGCCCGAAGGGCTGCGGCTGTTCGAGCGGCTGTCCGGTGCCGAGCTCCTCTCGTACATCGGGCGGCTGCGGGGGCTGCCCGGCGACGAGGTGGACAAGCGGGCCGGGCAGTTGCTGGACGTACTGGATCTCAGCGGGGCGCAGCACAAGCTGGTCGTCGACTACTCGACCGGTATGCGGAAGAAGATCGGGCTGGCGGCGGCGCTGCTGCACAATCCGGAGATCCTCTTTCTGGACGAGCCGTTCGAGGGGGTCGATCCGGTATCGGCCCAGACCATTCGCGGCGTACTGGAGCGCTACACCGGGTCCGGCGCGACTGTCGTCTTCTCCAGCCATGTGATGGAGCTGGTGGAGTCGCTGTGCGACTGGGTGGCCGTGATGGCCGGCGGGAAGATCCGCGCCGACGGGCCGATCGCCCAGGTACGCGGTGACGCGCCCACGCTGCAGGACGCGTTCCTCGAACTGGTCGGCGCGGGCAGCCGTGCGCGGGCCGGGCAGGACCTGGACTGGCTGGGCGGGGGCGGCGCCCGATGAATACGGCCACCCGCCCCGTGAGCACGCCGGCCGCGGCGCCGCCGTCGCCGCCCCTCACGCCCATCTTCGTGCGGCTCAAGCTGACGCTGCTGAAGAACGGGCTGCGGCAGTCGCCCGGGCGCACCGCCGCGTACGTCATCTCGCTGGCCGTCACGCTGCTGCTGGCGGCCGGCCTGCTGCTGGGCATGATCCTGCTGCGCGGCGTGTCCGGCGCGCCGGCGCTGGCCGTGCTGCTGACCGCGCTCCTCACGCTCGGGTGGGCGGCGATGCCGCTGTTCTTTCCCTCGGCGGACGAGACGATGGACCCGACCCGGCTGGTCATGCTGCCGCTGCGGCCCCGGCCGCTGATCGGCTCGCTGCTGGTCGCCTCGCTCATCGGCGTCGGCCCGGTCTTCACCGCCGTGCTGGCGGCCGGTTCCGTGGTCTCCGTCGCGCACGGCCTGGCGGCGGCGCTCGTCGGGGTCGTCGCGGCCGTACTGGTCGTACTGGTCTGCGCGGCGCTCGCGCGTGCCGTCGCGACCGCCAACGTACGGCTGCTGACCAGCCGCCGCGGCCGTGACCTCGCCGTCCTCAGCGGCCTGTTCGTCGCGCTCGGCGCGCAGGGCGTGAACCTCGGCGCACAGAAGCTCGCCCAGTCGCAGGGGCTGGCGGCGCTGGAACCGGTCGCCGCGGTGCTGCGCTGGATCCCGCCCGCCTCGGCGGTGGACGCGGTCGACGCGGCGGGCCGGGGCGCTTACGGGCGCGCGGTGTTCGGTCTCGCGCTGACCGCGCTGGCGCTCGTCCTGCTGCTGTGGTGGTGGAGCCGCACGCTCACCACTGTCATGACCGCGCCCGACTCCTCCACCCTCCAGGCCATCGAGAAGGACAGCGGCCGCAAGCGTGCCGACCGGGCGGGCGGCTGGGAGCGGCTGCTGCCGGGCGGCCGTACCGGCACGGTCATGCGGCGCACGCTGCTGTACGGCTGGCGCGACCCGAAGACGAAGATGGGCTGGGCGACGGCGCTCGGCGTCGGCCTGATCGTGCCCGTCGTCACGGCGGTGCAGGGCGGCGGCAACGTCTACGCGGCGTGCTGGGCGGCGGGGCTGCTCGGGCTGCAGATGTACAACCAGTTCGGGCAGGACACCTCCGCGTTCTGGATGATCGCCTCGACGCTCTCCACGCGCCGCGACGCGTTCCTGGAGCTGGCCGGGCGGGCGCTGGCACTGGCCGTGATCGCGGTGCCGTACGTGACGCTGGTGGTGCTCGGCGCGGCGGCGATCCTCGACGACTGGGCGGCCTTCCCCGAGGTGTACGGGCTGGCGCTGGCGCTGCTCGGCGCGCTGGTGGCCACGGGGGCGTTCGCCTCGGTGCGCTTCCCGTACTCGATCCCGTCCGACGGCAACAAGAACGTCGCACCGGGGCAGGCCGGTATCGCCTGGATCAGCATGCTGGTCGGCGTGAGCGTGGGCGGACTGCTGTGCCTGCCGATCATCGGCCTGACGGTCGGTCTCCATGTGGCGGGCTTGCAGGGCCTGTTGTGGCTGGTGCTGCCGGTGGGCGCGGTGTACGGAGTGGTGGTGGCCGTCCTGGGGCTGCGCCTGGTCGCGCCGGCCGTCCTCCGCCGGCTGCCGGAGATCCTGGTGGCGGTGAGCAAGGGGTAGGAAGAGAAGACCTCACGAGGCAGCGGGCGTCCGTCCCCCTGGGGGCGGGCGCCCGCTGCCGCGCGTCAAGGCCCGGCCGGCCCGGTCGCTCAGGTCGGAATCGCCGTGTGCAGGAACGGCTCCAGCGCGCGGCGCCAGTCGTCCGGGCGCTCCCAGGGGAGGAGGTAGCCGGCGTCGGGGATCTCGGCGTAGGCGCCTCGGGGGAGGACGCGGACCATCTCCTGGGCCTCGGCGCGGCCCAGTTCGCCGTCCAGGCCGCGGACGACCAGCGTGGGGCACTCGATCTGGGCGAGCTCCTCCCAGTGGGCGTCGTGCACCCACGCCTCGCGGACGGCGAGCATCTGGCGGCGGGAGAAGACCGGGCGCCAGCCGTCGGCGCGCTCGGCCATCACCTCGGCGAAGTACTCGCCGCGCACCGGCTTCGGGCGCTCCAGCGTGGGGTCGTCCTCGCCGAACCACTTGCGGACGTCGGCGAGCGTGGCGAAGGGGACCGGCCAGGAGCGGAACCACGCCTCCCATTCGCGCTGCGAGGCCGCGCCCAGGGCGGATGCCCGCATGTCGCAGATGACCAGGGCGCTGACCAGGTCGGGCCGGCGGGCGGCGAGCTGCCAGGCGGTGAGCGCGCCCATGGAGTGGCCGATGACGGCGGCCGGGGCGAGATCCAGCTGCTCGATGGCGGCGATCGCGTCGTCCACGTACGTCATGCGGTCGAACGGCCCGTCGGTGGGCTTCTCACTGCGGCCGTGGCCGCGCTGGTCGAGGCCGACGGGGCGGTAGCGCGCGCCGAGCCAGCGGGCGGTCTCCGCCCAGTGCGCGGCCCGCCCCATCAGGCCGTGCAGGAGCAGCACGCCGGGGCCGCGTCCGTTGTGCTTCTGCTCCGTCCCCTCGCCGCCGGCCTTGGGAGGGTCGGTGAACTCCCAGGCCGCGAGCCGTATACCCCCAGTACCTGTTACGTCGATGCGCCGCACCATTGCCCTGGCACCCCCATCCGTCCCTTGAGCAGCCCCACACTATCGAACCCGTATTCGAATGTATTGCCCTTGCCCCCAACACCCCTCGTACGAGTGACCATGCTCAAGGATTGGCCGTCCTCGGCACGGGGAGAGTGTGAGCGGGAGGCGGGCCCTGACGGGAAGAGGGCCCGCGGGGGAAGACCCTGAGAGCTCGGGGCTCCGGGTCTTCGTGGGGGGACATGGGGAGGCGGGGCCCCGGCTGCTCGCAGCGCCGGGGCCCTCGCTGTCAGTGGCCCCCCGGCCGGGCGAAACGGTTGTCCGGTGACTCATCCGAGCCCCCTCCCCAGAGGTCACGGCGACCGGCCGGATGTTCCCCGCACCCGCCCCGCCGCCCGGCCCCAGGTCCTCAACGCAGCACGTCATATGCGCCTACGCGTATGCGACAGCGCCAGGGTGACACGGCGTCGCGCCCACCGCTCGCATTCCGCCAAGTCCGTACTGGGCGGGACATCGGGGCACGGCTCGATCCGGGCCGTCGCTCCAGGTCAGTGCGGCGGCCCGGCGGGAGGGGACGGCGGAAAAAATCTCCGGGGAACGCCGGGAGGAGGGGGAAAGCGGAATGTCCGCAGGGAGCGCGGGACAGGACGTCGTACCGGGTGGGCGCCTGCGCACGGCGTGCGGAGGCGGCACCACGCCGGTCAAGCGGAGCGGCGGGGCGCCGGGCCGGGAAGCGCACCGACGAGCGGCCGGCGAGGAGCCGGAACGGTCAGCGCTTCGCCACGAAGACGTGCTGCGCGATGTCGGTGGCCAGCTCGGCGGCCTCGCCGCTGCTGCCGACGAGCACCCCGGTCGGCGACTCCGTCACGCTCACCACGGCCCCCGGCTGCACCCCGGCCCGCCGCAGTGTGTACATCAGCTGGGCGTCCGTCTGGATGGGCTCGCCGATCCGCCGCACGACGACGGTCTTGCCGTCGGCGCCGGGGTCGAGGTCCATCAGGCTCAGCAGGCCCTCGTCCAGGAAGGCATCGGCCTCGGACTTCTCGCCCAGCTCGTCCAGGCCGGGGATGGGATTGCCGTACGGCGACTCGGTCGGGTGCCGCAGCAGCTCCAGGACGCGGCGCTCGACCGCCTCGCTCATCACGTGCTCCCAGCGGCAGGCCTCAGCGTGCACCTGCTCCCACTCCAGCCCGATCACGTCGACGAGCAGGCACTCGGCGAGCCGGTGCTTGCGCATCACGCGTGTCGCCAGGCGGCGGCCCTCCTCGGTCAGCTCCAGGTGGCGGTCGCCGGCGACCTGGACCAGGCCGTCCCGCTCCATCCGCGCCACGGTCTGGCTGACCGTCGGGCCGCTCTGATCGAGCCGCTCGGCGATGCGCGCGCGCATCGGGACCACACCTTCCTCTTCGAGCTCAAGGATGGTGCGGAGATACATCTCCGTGGTGTCGATCAGTCCGGACATGCGTGCCCCTCGGCTGTGTCGTGCGGTGGCCCTGGACTCAATTCTGACGCATCCCACTGACAACCGGACCGCGCGCGGCCCGAAGGCCGCCGCCGGGCCCCGGTCCGGCCGGTGGCCGGGGCCGCGCGCGGAGCCCGGCCCGGGCCGGCACCTTTCGGCCGTACGGTGCGGGCGCCGTATTGACAGGGCACTGGTCCAGACCGCAACGTGAGCCGCGCCACGAGGGCGGTACCTGCCCGGACCGGGCGGGACCATACGAGGAGAGGGGCACTCCGCGATGGGCGAGAGCGGGAGCAACGGGCTGGCCGGGCAGTACTTCGATGCCGCGATCGACCTGCTGCGGACGGTGCGCGACACCCAGGGCGAGGTGATCGCCGAGGCCGGGACGCTGCTCGCCGACACCGTGGAGGCCGGCGGCCGGATCTTCTGCTTCGGCGCCGGGCACTCCTCGCTGCCCGCCCAGGACACGGTCTACCGCGCCGGCGGCCTGGCGGTGATGAACCTGCTGTGCGTGCCCGGTGTGGTGGGCGTGGACGTGATGCCCGCGACGCTCGGCAGCGCACTGGAGCGGGTCGACGGGCTGGCCGCCGCCGTACTGGACACCAGCCCGGCGCGGGCCGGCGACGTCCTCGTGATCATCTCGCTGTCCGGGCGGAACCCGCTGCCCGTGGAGATGGCGCTGAACGCCCGTGCGCTCGGCCTGAAGGTCATCGGGCTGACCTCGGTCGCGTACGCGGACGGCACCAAGTCGCGGCACGTGTCCGGCACGTACCTCAAGGACCACTGCGACATCGTCCTGGACAGCCGCATCCCGGTCGGCGACGCGGAGCTGACGGCGCCGGGCATCGAAGCGCCGTTCGCGCCCGCGTCCACGGTCGTCACCAGCGCGGTCATGCAGGCGGTCGTGGCGACGGCGGCGGGCGCGCTCGCCGAGCGCGGCATCGACCCGCCGCTGCTGCGCTCGGGGAACGTCGACGGCGGTCACGACTGGAACGGCCGGGTCATGCGCGAGTACGCGGACCGGATCTTCTACCGGCACTGAGCCCGCGACCGGCCCCCGCCCCGGCGCCCTCATCTCTTCCCCAGCGCCTCCGCCAGGTCCAGACACGCCGCGATGCGGGAGGCGACCTCCTCGGCGTACGCGGCGTCCGCGCGGTCGAAGGGGCGGCGGGAGGCGCCGCGCAGGAACGTCGCCACGCCCACCGTCCGGCCCCGGCTGCGCAGCACCACGCACAGGCCGTGCACCGTGCCCTCGGGCCACTTGCGGGCCGCCGCCCAGCCCTCCGGCGTGACCGCCAGGCCCGCGCTGGCCCGCACCGAGCCGCGGCGCCGGTACGCCTGGACGGCCGGGTGCCCCGGTACGTACGTCAGCGGGATGCCGGTCCCCGCGACCGGCTGCGCCGGGCCGGGCGCGCCCCCGGGCGAGGC
>NZ_JBEPFC010000210.1:0-9682 GCF_040301705.1 Streptomyces sp. NPDC000151
CTCCAGCGGGGTGGGCAGCCGCTTGCCGCGCCACAGGGCGTAGCACAGCGCGTCGCGCCAGCTCACGGACGTCACGGGGTGATCGGGGGCCTCGGTTTCCGGTTCCGGAACGGCGGTCACGACGACCGGCACGGCGGGCCGGCACCGCACCGTGCGCAGGGCGGCCGGGCTGGCCGCCGTGCTGGCGCTGACGCTCACCGCGTGCGGCGGCGCGGGCCCGGAGGGTGACGCGGACGTCACGCTCGACGTGGTGGTCGCCGACTACGGTCAGCGCACCGCCCGGTCCACGACCGACTACTGGAAGCGCCTCGTCGACACCTTCGAGAAGCAGCACCCGGACATCGCGGTGCACCTCGACCCGGTGCCGTACACCCGGCTGGACAAGACGGTCGCGGCCCGGGTCGCGGCCGGTGACGCGCCCGACATCGCGCAGTCCGGCGTCTTCGCCCCGTACGCGGCCAAGGGCCAGCTCTACAGCGCGGACGAGACGCTCTCCATCGGCACCCAGGCCGACTTCGTCCCCGCGCTGGCCAAGGCGGGCGAGATCAGCCACGTGCAGTACGGGATGCCGTTCAGCTCCAGTACGCCGCGCCTCTTCTACAACAAGAAGCTCTTCGCGCGGGCCGGCATCGAGGGCCCGCCGACCTCGTGGGCCGGGATCGAGCGCGCCGCCGCCGCGCTGAAGGCCGCCGGCGTGCGGACGCCGTACGCGCTCCAGACCGGCCCCGAGGCGGCCGAGGACGAGACGCTGAGCTGGCTGCTCGGCAACAACGGCGGCTACGTCGGCATGAGCGGCGGCTACACCCTGGACTCCGCCGAGAACACCGCGGCGCTGACCGCGGTGCGGGACGGCCTGGTCGCCCCGGGCCTGACCGGCCCGAAGGGCCCCGCCCTCAACCGCACCGAGGCCTACCGCGGCTTCGTCGCCGGCAAGGTCGGCATGCTCCTCGCCCACCCGGTGCTGATCCCGATGGCCGACCGGGCCCATGTCCCGTACGGCACCGCCCCGTTCCCCCGGCGCGCGGGCGACGCGGCGACGCCCGCCGGGCTCTCGGACTGGCTGGTGGCCTTCAAGCGGCACCAGCACGTCCGGCAGATCGGCACGTTCCTGGACTTCCTCTACCGCACCGACAACGCGGTGCACTACGCGGGCGGGCAGGGCACCCTGCCGGTGACCGTGCCGGCCGCGCAGAAGATGCGCGCGGACGCCGTGTACCGCCCGCTGTGGCCGTTCGTCGACCAGCTGCCGGAGGTCCAGTTCCAGCCGATGGGCAGGACGAGCTGGCCGCGGGTGCGGGCGGCGCTCCAGGAGAAGATCGCCGGCGCGGTCTCCCGGGACGGCGACCCCGCGGCCGTCCTGTCCGGCCTGCAGAACGAGGCGGACAATCGCGGAGCCGTTGTCAACGAGGGTTGACGCGAGGTGCGCGTCAACCTACGTTGACACCATGACCGAAGCAACGGAACTTGCCGAGCGGGCGGGCGACCGGGACCCGCGCATCGGACTGCGGGCCGTCGCCGCGCTGCGCCGGCTGCTGGAGCAGCTGGAAGCGGTACAGGTGCGCAGCGCCCGCGCCAAGGGCTGGTCGTGGCAGGAGATCGCCGACGAGCTGGGAGTCAGCCGGCAGGCGGTCCACAAGAAGCACGGGAGGCGCTGATGTTCGAGAAGTTCACGGTGAGTGCCCGGGAGGTCGTGCGGGGCGCGGTCGCCCGGACGGAGCGCACGGGCAGCGGCACGGTCGGCGAGGAGGAGCTGCTGCTGACGCTGCTGGACCGGGAGGGCACGGTCGCGGCCGGTGCGCTGGCGGCGCTCGGGGTGCCCGCGCGCCGGGCGGCGCTGGAAGAGGCGCTGGCGCAGGCGCGCCGCCGCGGCGGGCTCTCGCCGGCCGACACCGAGGCGCTGGCCGGGCTCGGCATCGACGTCGGGGAGATCGTCGCGCGGGTGGAGGCCGAGCACGGCGTCGGCGCGCTGGCGCACCCCCGTCAACAGGGCCGGTTCGGGCGGCGTCCCTTCAGCCGCGAGGCGAAGGGCGTACTGGAGCGGTCGCTGCGGATCGCGCTCGGCCGCGGCGAGAAGCACATCGGCGACGAGCACCTGTTGCTCGCGCTGACCACCGGCACCGGCGTCGCCACGGGCGTCCTGGCGGACCACGGCGTGACCCATGCCGAGGTCGAGCGGGTGCTCGCCGAGCGGGCTCGGGCGGCCTGAGGCGCGCGACCCGAAGGCGCCGGGTCAGTGCGGCACCCGGATGGTGCCGATGCCGAGGGTGGTGGTCTTGGGGAGGTGGCCGGACTCGAAGACGGCGGTCAGTAGCGGGGTGATCAGCTGGGCGAGGCGGTCGGCGCGGGCCCGGCCCAGCGCCCGCCACGGGCCGGCGGCCAGCTGGTCCGTCAGCCGCTCGACCGCCTCCCGGCCCTCGTGGGCGCGGTCGGTGGCGCGGCCGTCGGGCGCGATCCAGCCGCGCGCGGCCAGCCGGTCGTGCGCCTCGTGCCACTCCTGCGGGCTCCAGCCGCGGCTGCGGAAGTGCTCCTCCGGCGCCGCGCCCACCGCGGCGAACGAGACCAGCGACTCGCACGGGTCCAGGCCCGCGGTGAGCAGCGCGGCCAGGTGCCCGTCGCCGCGGTGCTCGCGCAGGACGGTCAGCGCCTGCCACAGCTCCAGGTGCGGCTCGGAAGGCCAGGGCAGGTCCAGATTGGCGGCGGCCAGCGGCCGGGCGGCCGGTATCGCGTTCTCCGCGGCCTGGCGGGCCAGCCGGGCCGCCTCCGCGACCTGTTCCTTGGTCAGCCGGTCGCCGATCAGCCTGCGCAGTACCCGGTCCATCGCGTGCAGCCGGGCCTCCAGCACCTTGGCGGGCGCGGCCGTCGACCAGATCAGCGGCACGTACTGCTCGACCATGCGCGGGCTGAAGCTGTAGTACGTGGCGGACACCAGCTCCGGGCCGGCGGCGCCCAACGGCGCGCTGCGCCAGGCGAAGTAGCTGGGCCAACGGGTCCCGACGTCGTATCCGAGCGCCGCCGCCTCTTCGAACGTCTCGGGGGCGAAGTAGAGGGTGGAGTGCAGTGGTTCGAGGTGGTGCCACAGCCGGCGGGCAACCGCGGGGTACTCCGACATCGCATACCTCATGGCCTTCAAGTCGCGTATGGATAAGAAGAATTCATGTCCAGCGTGAGCAAGGCCAGGGGTCGGCGGAACGCCGCGGCCGGTCCGGTGCGGACGGCGGCCCTGCGAAGGGCCGGGTGCCCCGATTACCTGGGGTGAACCCGGCCCTTCGAAAATAACCGTGGGTGACTACCGTGTGGGGCGTCGCAGCAGCGCGCCGATGTGCGCCGCGGCCGTCGCGAGGTGCTGCCGGGCCGCCGCCACCTGCGCCTCGTCCACGCCGTGGTCGCGGGCGGCGTCCCGGAGGTCGTCGCGGAACCGGTCCAGCAGCCGGTCCAGATCGCGGGCCGGCTCACCGGTGGCCGGTTCGTGCGCCCAGGCCGGCTCGGGGGGCGCGGACGCGGCCGAGTCGGTGGTTCCGGACGCCGCCGAGTCAGTAGTACCGGAGGGCGTCGGTCCGTCGGTCGTACCGGGCGGCGCCGTCAGGCCGTCCGTGAAGCGGCCGATCTCGCGCGAGACCTCGGAGAGCGCCTCGCGCACCGCGCCCGGCCAGTCGCCCGAGCGCACGTGGTCCTGGGCCCGCTCCTGGACCCGGCGGATGGCCTCCTGGATCTCCTCGTGCGCGGAGTCCTTGGCGTTCTTGGCCTGCTTGCGGGCGCGCTGCGCCTCCTGCTTGGCCCGCCGGCTCTCCTCCTTCGCCCGCCGGGCCTGCTCCTTCCACTCCTCCTTGGCGCGCCGGAACTCCTCCTTGGCCTGCCGCCACGCCTCGGGGTCGTCGGGGCCGCGGTCGAACGCCTCGGAGGGGCCGGGGAAGCCCGTGCCGCCCGGCTTGCCGTCGCGGCCGGCCTGCCGGCGGGTGGCCTGCGCGGCCTCGCGCATCTCCCGGCGCAGGGCGCGCGCCGAACCGCTGACGTCCTCGCGGATGTCGGTGGCCAGCGCCGCGACGGACTCGCGGATCTCCAGCTCCAGTTCGGCCAGCTCGCCGCCGCGGGCCGCCAGTTCGGCGCGGCCCGCCTCGGTGATGGAGTACACCTTGCGGCCGCCCTCGGTCGCGTGCGTGACCAGGCCCTCGTCGGAGAGCTTGGCGAGGCGCGGGTAGACGGTGCCGGCGGAGGGTGCGTACAGGCCCTGGAAGCGCTCCTCCAGCAGCCGGATGATCTCGTAACCGTGGCGGGGCGCCTCGTCCAGCAGCTTCAGCAGATACAGACGGAGGCGGCCGTGCGCGAAGACGGGGGGCATGGCTCTACAGCACCTTCTTGTCGGCGGGCGGATCGGCGGGCGGATCGGCGGGGGGACCGGCGGGCGCGCCGTCCTCCGGTCCCTCGGACGGCGGGCGGCGCAGCAGCGCGAGCGAGCCGGAGACGGTGGTGACCTTCAGGCGTCCGGTGCCCGCGCCGAGCCGCCCGGTGATGTTCTTCGCGCCCCACTGGCCGCCGACCCGCAGGTCCTCGAAGGCGTTGGCGACCGAGCCGCTGGTGGTGTTGGCCTCCACCTCGGCGTCGGCCGGGTCCGGCAGCCGGATGGCGACCTCGCCGGAGACCGTCGTCAGACGCACGTCCGTGCCCCGGGCCGCCGGGTCCAGGTCGATGACCATGTCCCCGCTGACGGACTCGGCGCGCACCGAGCCGCCGCCGCCCTCGATGACCGTGAGGTCGCCCGAGACGGAGTGGAAGCGCAGGTCGCCGCCGAGGGCCTGGGCCTCCAGCCGCCCGGAGACGGTCTCGGCGAGCACCGGACCGGTCAGCCGTACGAGGGTGCTGTCGCCCGAGACGCCGCGCAGCTCCGTACGCCCCGTGATGCCGGAGACGACCGCGCTCGCGCCGACCGTGCCCAGCTCCACCCGCGCCGCGGCCGGCACGGTCACCGAGACGACGGCGCTGCGCTGCCAGGACTTGCGCTCCAGGAACTTCAGGAAGCCCTTCCAGGGCAGGTCGTCGTAGCCGACCGTGAGCGTGCCGCCTTCATAGGAGACGATCAGCGGTGGGCCGTCGATCTCGGTGATCTCGACGCGGGTGCGGTCGGTCTCGGTGCTGCCGACGACGTTGACCGTGCCGCCGAAGACCCGTACGTGCAGGGTCTCGACGGGCGCTTCGACGTCGAGCGTGCGTGGTGCGGCCACCTCGGCAGGGCCGTCCGGCCACTCGTTCCGGGCTGACATTCCGGGCCTCCCCTGGGCAGACAGGCAACGCAACATATCGCGTTCTCGTAGAACACGATATATCGCGGTCCGGTGAAGTCAAGCTATTCGTCGTCGTCCTCGTCGTCCAGCCGCGCCAGCCAGGTCGCCAGCCGCTCCACCGGCACCTCGAAGTCCGGGTTGAGGTCGACGAACGTACGCAGCTGCTCGGCGACCCAGCCGAGGGTCACCTCCTCCTCGCCGCGCCGGCTCTCCAGCTCCTCGATACCTCGGTCGGTGAAATACACGTGAGTACTCCGCTAAGGGGGTAGGGGTTGAGAGCCTGGGTCCGGACCCCGGTCGGTTCCGGCGCAGGCTCTAAGGACATTCCAGGTCAGGATAGGCAGCCGGGGTCCGGGACCGCGCATCGGCTCCGGGCACGGACCGGCCTCCTGGCGCAGGTGTCAGCGGGGGGTGGCATGAGCGAGGACGCGACGCGTGTCGCACGGATCGAACTGCCGGACGGCACGCCCGTCTGGGCCCGGATATCCGGCGCCGAGGGGTTGATTCCGCGGCCGCGGAACGAGGCGTATGTGGACATCGGCCGCCGGGGCGGCTCCGGGGGAGAGGACGACTACGCCGACAGCGGGTTCTTCACCGACCGCGTCGTCGGGCGGCTGGAGAGCCTGGACGGGCTGGTGCACGGCGTCGCCCGGTCGCTGGCCGGTGCGCTGCGCGACCTGCGGCCCGACGAGGTCAGCGTGCAGTTCGGCATCGAGCTGAGCGGGAAGTCGGGGACCCTGGTCGGGCTGCTCGCGGACGGCGAGGCCAAGGCCGCCATCAATGTCACCCTCACCTGGCAGGGCGGCCCGCCCGCCGACCTCACGGAGGGCGGGACCGGGGGCGGCGCATGAACGGGGCGCACGATCCGGACGCGTACTTCTCCCGGCGCTTCGCCCCGCTCGTCAAGGCCGCCACCGTGCGCATCCACGCCGCCCGTGACGGGTATCCCCACGGTGGGTCGCCGGAGCCGCCGCTGTGGGGGAGCGGCTTCTTCGTCGCCCCCAACTGGGTGCTCACCTGCGCCCATGTCGCGCTGGAGGGCGAGGGGGGCGAAGTGGCGTTGAGCTTCGAAGGGGGCAGCGCGCGCGGCCGCGTCGAATGGGCCGAGCCCGCCGTGCGCACGGCCGGCCTGCTGCCGGCCCCCGACCTCGCCCTGATCCGCCTCCTCCAGCCCACCGCGCACCCCTGCTGCTGGCTCTCGCCGCGCACGTCGCGGGCGCACGGCGGCGAGCGGGTCGCGTACTTCGGGTACACCGAGATCGCCGGGACGGTCGGCGCGTTCGACGGACGGTGCACCGTGCGCGGCGAGTTCGGCGGCGACGGCCTGCTGCGCCTCGGCAACGAGGACGAGATGCCGGCGGGGCTCTCCGGCGGCCCGCTGGTCGACGTCGAGCGCGGCGAGGTGATCGGCGTACTGAAGGGGCGGCGCGGCGGCGCGCGCGACGGCGGGCTCGGCGTCGCGCTGGCACAGCTGCGCCGCATCGGCGTGCCCGGCGCCCCGATCGGGCGCGAGGAGGACGACCCGTACCACCGCGTGCTGCACGCGCACGACCGGTACCACGCCGACCGGCACGCCGACGTCAGCGAGGCCCGGGACACCTGGACCGAGGCGCAGAGCGGGCTGTCCGCCGCGGCCGCCACGGTCGCGGCCCTGACCCCCAAGCGCCGGGTGGTGCTGCACGGCCTGCTCGCCCAGCTGCCGCCGCCGGCCGGCACGCCCGCGCTGGTGGCCCTGGTCGACGAGCTGCTGCCGCGCCGCGGCGAGGGGCTGTCGCCCGCGCCCCGCGGCTGGCGCGAGGGCCTGGAGGTCTACCTCGACCGGCTGGAGCTGCGCGACGCGCACAGCGAGCTGGAGGCCGTGCTGCGGTACGCGGTGTACGCCGCGACCGCCGAGCATCCGTACCCGGCGGCGGCCGAGGCGGTGGAAGCGGTCTGGGACTGGGTGCGCGACCTGGCCATGACCGAGCTGCCGCCGCTGGCCAGGAACCGCCTGGGCGCCGAGTGGCACGCCCGGGTGCGCGCCCGCGCGGTCGGCCGGGGCCGGCGTTCCGGCGAGCACGCGGCCGCGGGCCCGCTGCCGTCCGTCCTGCTGGAGATCACCGAACGCGCCTGGGAGCAGGGCCGGTTCGACTGGTACCTCACCGCGAGCAGACCCTCCGGCGATCTGCCGCTGGGCGAGGGCCGGAGCGGCACGGCGCTGGCCGACCTGCCTGCCGAGCTGGCCGGGCCGCTGAGCGAGGCGTTCCGCCGGAGCGACGAGCCCGGCCGCCCCGCCGTTCTCGAAGTCGCCCTCAGACAGGCGCTGCTGGACCTGGACGTGGACACCTGGCGGATACCGCCGGGCAGCAGACCGATAGGGGAGCTGCGGCCGGTGGTGGTGCGCTGCGCGGACCGGCCGCCGGGCGCGGCGGACGGCACGGAGTACGGCACGGAGTACGGCGAGGAGGAGGGCACTGAGTCGGGGCCCGGGCCGCAGGAGCGCTGGGCGCGGCTGCACGAGGACGGCATGGAGCACTCCTGCGTCGACTGCGACGAGGGCCGCCCCGAGGAGGTGACGGCGGATCTGCTGCGGGAGTTGGGGCCGCGGTCCTTCCCCGTGCTGTGCCGGGTCCCGGAGGGCGACGGCGCGGCCGGGACGATCCGCCGGATCGTCGGCAGCGGCCACCCGGTGGCACTGTGGCGCAGGGAGCGCATGGACCCGGTGTGCGGGGAGTACCACCGCGGCATACTGCGCACGGTCAAGAGCGGCACGACCGCCCACCGGCTGCCCGCCGCCGTCCGTGAGCTGCGCGCGGGCATCGGCGCCGCGGAGCCGGAAGCGTACTGGTCACGCGGGATCACGCTGCTGTACGACGATCCCGGGCGGCCGTTGCCGGGTGCGGACGACGTGCTGGAGACGCCGTGAGGGGCACCCGGGTCAGGGTGTGCTCCCACCGGTTTCCGTGTGCTTCTACCGGGTCGCGGTCCGTCCCGATACGGTCGGAGCGTGGCCGGTGCGCTACCGCCGATGACCCACCACCGACGAGGAGTTCGCAGTGAGCGAACCGAACGAATGGCTCATCTACCGCGGCACGGGCGAGCCCCACGACGGCATCGCCGCGCTCCCCGACCCGCCACCCTGGCGGGACTTCGACGGCGGCCCGCTGGTCGCGCCGGGCCCGGCCACCGACAGCTCCTCCACCCGGCGGCTGGGCGAGCACGTCGCGGAGATGCACCGGCCCAGCGCCGAGGAGCTGGAGATCGTCAACGCCGCGCTGTACCTGCGCCGTCCGCTGCTGGTCACGGGCAATCCGGGGACGGGCAAGAGCACCCTCGCGCACGCCGTCGCCCATGAGCTCAAGCTCGGCAGGGTACTGCGCTGGCCGATCGTGAGCCGGACGACGCTGAACGACGGGCTGTACCGCTACGACGCGATCGCCCGCCTCCAGGACGTGCAGATCGCCGCGAGCAGCCGGGCGGCCGGCGGGCCCGGCGCGCAGGCCGCGGCCCCCGGCGGCATCGGCAGCTACATCCGCCTCGGGCCGCTGGGCACCGCCCTGCTGCCCACCGCGCAGCCGCGCGTCCTGCTCGTCGACGAGCTGGACAAGAGCGACATCGACCTGCCCAACGACCTGCTGAACGTCCTGGAGGAGGGCGAGTTCGCCATCCCGGAGCTGGAGCGGCTGGCGGAGCGGGAGCCCGAGGTGGAGGTGCTCACCGACGACGGGCAGAAGGTCCGCGTCCGCGACGGGCGGGTGCGCTGCCACGCCTTCCCGTTCGTCATCCTCACCAGCAACGGCGAGCGGGACTTCCCCGCGCCGCTGCTGCGCCGCTGCATCCACCTGGAGCTGGGCCAGCCCGACCACAAGCGGCTGGCCACGGTCGTCCGGGCGCACCTCGGCGAGGAGGCGGCTCGCGCGGGCGATGACCTGATCGCCCGCTTCCTGGAACGTTCCCGCAGCGAACTGCTCGCCGCCGACCAGCTGTTGAACGCCATCTACCTCACCCACCAGGCAGCCCCCACCACCCGCGACCGGCTCGCCGACCTGCTCATCCAGCGCCTCGACCGGCCGAGGTGAGCGCGTGATGCGGGACCGTGCAGGACGCCCCACCGCCCCGCAGAGCTGGGCCGACGTCGTCGCCGCCCTGCGCGGCGCGGGCCTGGACCCGGACGCCGGAGAGCTGGCCGACGCCCTGTGGCTGGCGCAGTGGTGCAGGCCGCGCGGGGCGGTGGCGGAGCAGGAGGACGGCGGCGGCACGGCGGAGGCCGAGGGCCGGGTGCCGGGAGCGCGGACGCCCGCGCTCCCGCGCACCGCCGCGCGCCAGGACGGCCCCGGCGCCGACCGGGAGCCGCCCGGCGGCAGGTCCGCCGGGCCGCCCGGCACCACCCACGTCGCGCTCTATCCGGCCGGCCAGGAGCTGCCCGG
>NZ_JBEPFC010000211.1:0-9666 GCF_040301705.1 Streptomyces sp. NPDC000151
GGCGGCCGCACGTCCGGGCGGCGCTCCATGTGGTCGAAGTCCACATGCACGCCCAGCGGCATCGTGTCCACGTCGAGCCGGGCGCGCTGCGCCCATGTGGGCCGGCGCGCCCCCTCGTCCTCGGGGGCGGCGGCCCGGCCGTCCCGGGGAGTGCGTATCGCGTCGCCCAGGTCGCCGTGCATCGCCAGGTCCGCCAGGTCGCCGTCGGGGGCCACACCGTCGGCCGGCGCCTTGGCCAGCGGCGCCACCGGGCGGCCCCGGACCACGCCGGACAGCTTCACCATCGCGACCGAGGCGATCACGGTCAGGCTGCACACCTCCGCGACGCCCGCGCCGGTCAGCCCCATCCGCGGCAACAGGAGCAGCGTCAGGCCGAGCACGAGGAGGCACAGCAGGCCCTGGAGGTAGGCGAGGCCGGAGGTCCTGCTCTGCGCGCGCAGCACAGCGAAGTACGTCTCCATCACCACGCGCAGCACCGCGCCGACCGCGAACCAGCGCAGCAGCGGCGTCGCGGCGTCCGCGTACCCCTTGCCGAACACGCCGAGGATGTACGGCGCGCAGACGAAGAGGAAGAGACAGACCGGGAGCATGATGCGGGCCATCCGGCGCAGCACCGCGCGGGTGTTCTCCGCCAGCCGCGCCGGGTCGTGCGAGCTCTCCACGGTCAGCGAGGCGCCCATGTTGATGGCGAGGAGGTTGACCGTGCCGCCGATGGTGGTGGTGATGTAGAAGTACGCGTTGTCGGCCGCACTGACCTGCGAGGCGACGAGTACGGGTACGAGGTAGACCACCGCGAGCGAGAAGAGGGAACCGGTGTAGTCGCCGGCCAGGAAGCGGCCCATCTCGCGCAGCGAGGGCGGCCGTACGGTGCGCGCGGTGGCCGCGATGTGGCGCGGCACGAGGCGCCGGAAGACCAGGCAGCCCAGCGGGATCACGGACACCGCGATCGCCGCGACCCAGGACACGAAGACGCCCGCGGTGGGCGCCGCCGCCGCGATCGCGACCAGCAGCGCCAGCTTCACCGCCGAGAAGACCAGATTGCCCACCGGCACCCACAGGGCGCTGCGCAGCCCGGTCAGCACCCCGTCCTGCAGGGTCAGCACCGACCAGGCGATGACCGCCACGACGAAGCCCAGGCCGTTGAGCGGGCCGTGCAGGAAGCGGTACGACGGGCCCCACAGGTCCAGAGTGAGCAGGAAGACGCCGGCGGCCACCGCCACGACCAGCGAACTGCCCGCGTACGTACGGAACACCAGCCGGCCCGTCGCCCGCCCGGCGACCGGGATGAAGCGGGCCAGCGCGCCGGTCAGCGTCACCGCGGTGAGCCCGGCCAGCAGCTTCATCGCGGCGATCGCCGCCGAGCCCTGGCCGACCGCCGACTCGGTGTAGTAGCGCGCGGCGACCAGCCAGAAGCCGAGGCCCAGCAGCCCGGAGATGCCCGTGTTGAGCATCAGCGCGTAGGCGTTGCGGAAGAGGGGCGTGCCACCGCCGCGCCCCGGGAACCGCAGCCTGCGCCCGTCCGGTGCCTGTTGGCCCCGCGTGCGTTCCTCGGTCCGGGTGGTCGTGTCAGACACTGGCTCGGGTTCCCTTTCCTGAGGCCCGGCACTGTGTGTCACCGGGCCCCACTGACGGCCTTACGTCGGCGCCGCAGCGCGGGGTCAGCCCCCGGGTGTGCAGAGCCGGATCGCCTGACGCGATCTGCGGAGCAGGGCGTAGCCCTTGGTGAGGACGTGGTCCTTGGCGAAGATGCGGCCGATGGCCTCGCCCGCGACGATCCGCCGGAACTCCGCCAGGTCCGTGCCGCGCCGCACGGTCAGCCGGCGCAGCGCGTACGGGCCCTGCCGGTGGCCGGCCAGTCCGTTGCCGACCGCCAGCGACTGGTGGAAGCCGGCGGCGCGCACCGTCCGCCGCACCCGCCGGCTGGAATAGCCGTACGGGTAGGCGAAGGACACCGGGGCGGCGCCCAGCTGCTCGGCGACGATCCCCTTGCAGCGCAGCACCTCGGACCAGAGCCGGTCGTCGGAGAGCTGGTCCAGCTGGGGATGGGTGTGGCTGTGGCCGCCGATCTCCACGCCGGCCGCGGCCAGTTCCCGCACCTGTTCCCAGCCGAGCATGGTGTCCAGCGCGCCACCGGTGTCGTACGGCCCCGGCAGCCAGCCGGTGGAGACGAAGAGGGTGGCCGGGAAGCCGTACTTGGCCAGGACGGGCAGGGCGTGCCGGTGCACGCCTTCGTAGCCGTCGTCGAAGGTGATCAGGACCGGGCGGTCGGGCAGCGGGCCGCCGTCCCGCCAGGCCGCCGCGAGCCGCTCGGTGGTCAGCGGGTGGTACCCCTCGTCGTCCAGGACCGCCATCTGCTCGGCGAACGCGCCGGGCGCGACGGACAGGCCGTGCGTCGCGGGGGCCGGCTTGTGGGCGACCGCGTGGTACATGAGGATCGGCACGGGGGAGAGGGCGCTGCCCTCGGGGCCGGTCACGCGACCGCCCCCTCGTCGCCGCGCAGCACGCCCTTGCCGGGGGCCGGAGCGTCGCCGCGTACGGGCTTCTCGGCCCGTACAGGCTTCTCGGCCCGTACGGCCAGCCGCACGGGCTCCGCCGGCGGGCGGGCGGCCGTCGGCCCCGGTACCGCCGCGGCTGTCGGCCCCGGTACCGCAGCGATCACGAATCCGCCGCCCGAGCGGCGGGTGCGGGCCGTGCCGACCAGATAGCCGCCGGCCGCGGCCGCCACGCCCGCGACGATCGCGCCCGCCCGGGCCGCGCCGCCCGGCCTGCGCAGCAGCGCGTCGCGGACGCCGCGCGCCACCCCGGAGGGCAGCACGCGGGTGGTGTAGCGGCGCTCCGTCGACAGCCCCTCCTGGGCGCCTACGCTGCGCGCGACCAGGGCCTTGGACAGGCCCTCGGCGTAGGCGCGGGTGCGGAAGTAAGCGAAGCGCTCGCGGCCCGCCGGGACCCGGTGGTGGATCACCGACCGGTCGTCGATGAGCAGGACGGCGTCCGGGCACGCGCGGGTGAGCCGGATGCACAGCTCGGTCTCCTCGCAGCCCAGCGGCCGCTTGTCGCCGTCCCGGCCGATGCCGGTGGCGAACCCGCCGGCGATCTCGAACGCCTCGCGGCGGAACGAGGCGTTGCCGCCGAGGACGTTGCGCACCCGGGTCCGGCCCGGCGGCAGGCCGAGGTAGGTGCAGCCGACGACCCAGTCGAACTCCCGGGGGAACCACGCGGGGCGGCGCCCGGAGGCCCAGATCGGCTCGGTACGGCCGCCGATCGCCATCACCCTGGGGTCGGCGTACCCCTCGGCGAAGTGCAGCAGCCACTCGCGCT
Source organism: Streptomyces sp. NPDC000151 (assembly GCF_040301705.1). Classification (NCBI taxonomy): domain Bacteria; kingdom Bacillati; phylum Actinomycetota; class Actinomycetes; order Kitasatosporales; family Streptomycetaceae; genus Streptomyces; species Streptomyces sp. NPDC000151. The sequence continues at coordinate 3,319 of NZ_JBEPFC010000211.1, forward strand.
CGGCGACCGCGTCGTCGTCGAGGAAGGCGATGACCTCCCCGGTGGACTCCGCGACGCCGGTGTTGCGGCCCGCGGAGAGGCCTCTGGGCCCGGCGTTGGGCAGCACGCTGATATCGGTGGCCCCGGCGAACTGCGCGCGCAGCCGCGTCAGCAGGGCCGGGTTGTGGTCGACGACGAGCAGGATCTCGTGTGCCGGGTGCAGCTGGTCACGCACCGAGGCCGCCGCGGCGAGAATGTCGCCCCAGCGGTCCTCGGTGTACACGCAGATCACCACGGAGACGCGGACGCTCAAGACACCTCTCCCGTGATCATCGCGGGCCGCACCGCGCGCTTACGGGTGCCGCGTTCGCGCATGATGACCTTCAGGACGCGGATGCCGTCCCGGACCGCGCGCAGGTTGCTGACGCCGTGGATGCGGTTGTACTCGTGGCTGGGGATCTCCTGGACGCGCAATCCCGCCTTGACGACGCGGATGTTCATCAGCGTCTCGACCTCGAAGCCCGCGCAGTCCAGCGCGATCTCGTCCAGGCAGTGCCGCCAGAAGGCGTTGTAGCCGTAGCACAGGTCGGTGTAGCGGGCGCCGAACTTGGTGTTGACCAGGGTGGTCAGCACACGGTTGCCGAGCTTGCGGATGGGCGTCATGTCGTCGGTGCCGCCGCCGTTGGCGAACCGCGAGCCCTTGGCGAAGTCGGCGCCGCCGACCAGCGCCGAGACATAGGAGACGATCTCGGCGCCGTCCGCCGAGCCGTCCGCGTCGATCATGACGATGATCTCGCCGGTGCACGCCGCGAAGCCGCTGATCAGGGCGTCTCCCTTGCCCTTGCCGCGCTGCTTCACGACCGTGACGTCCGGCCACAGGTCCCGTGCCACCTGCACGGTGTCGTCGGTGGAATTCCCGTCCACCAGGACCACTTCGTGGATCCAGTCCGGAAGTGTCTTGAAAACGTACGGGAGATTTTCCGCTTCGTTCATCGCAGGTATCACGACGCTGACCGGCGGAGCAATCGCCAAGTGTGAGGAAACGGGTCGGTATTGCGCCTGTGCGGGAATCCGCGCTGCGGATTTCTGATCCGTCTCCGCAGGGCGAAGGAACGAGCTCATGAGTCTTTTTTCCCTCTCGTCCGGTAGGCCGCCCACCCCCGGGCAGCCCGGATGTGTTTCCGGTTCGAAAGGGGGGTTCACACTCTGGTCAGCACGGCATGGAACACCGGACGGACAGAGCGAGCTGGCATGCGTGTTTCCGCGGCTCGTGACTCGACGCTGGCATACGTATCGAGCACGGCACCCCCCTACCGCGCCCCGCCCCGGGCCCCGTCGCGGCGCTTGAGCCCTCCCCTAGAGCCGCTGGATGACGATCCGTTGCGGGTGGATTGTACGACCGTATTGATGATTGGCACTCTATGGCAAGAGCTGGAACTACAAATCCCCTTTTGTCTTGTCGGTGGAAAGGGAGCGGACCGTTCCGTGTTCTCCGGTACGGATTCGGCCCATCCGTTTGAGCAGTCGGTCGGCCGGCTCGAACAATTCCGGCCGGGTCACCACGGTGTTCCGCAGTGCTTTTACCGGCGCGCGCCGTGCGCGATGTCCCAGCGCCACCGGGTGGCGCCGCGTCACCCACCCTTCGGAAACCTGAATTTCCCGTGTCTTGAAAGAATCCTTGTACTCCTTCTCGCCACGGCCGAGATCCAGATACGCCATGGAATCCGCGGCGGCCCCCTCGGCCATCCGCAGATGCAGGATCAGCCCCGGCGAAAACTTCGCGAACTCCGGGTCGTAGGCCGGGAACCAGCACGCCAGCACCCGCTCCGAACGCAGCCCGAAGTGCGCGGCGACCGGCCGCTCGCCGGCGTACAGGACCGACAGCACGCCCGCGAAGGAGTCGGTGCGGGTGTGGAACAGCTGCTCCACCAGGTGCGTGATCCACGGCCGCGCGAAGCGGTCGCTGCGCCCCGTTCTTCGGTACTGCGCCGATTTCCAGTCGATCAGCCGGCGCAGAACGGCCGGATCGCGCTCGTCGTGGACGTACCGCACCTCGCCCACGTCCCGCCCGAGCTTGCGCTCCTTGGCGAGGGTGGTGCGGGTGAACTTCGGCGACTGCTTCCGCAGCCGGGCCATGTACGTCTCGAAGCCCTGGTCCACGTCGATCACCGGGGACGGGAACGGCTGCAGGGGCTGCGCCTCGAACGGCTTCTGGCCCTCGACCAGGTGATCGAACTCCAGCACCGCCAGCCCGCACGCGTGCAGCAGCTCGCGCGCCTCCCACTGGAAGCCGGGCCGGTGCACCAGACCCTGGGCGTCCGAGACGCCGAGGCCGATCGCCCGTCCGACGCCCAGCGCGCTCCGCTGGAAGGGCAGGAACGCGGCCGGCTCGCCGTCCTCCCTGATCACCGCGACCCGCACGCCGCGGCGACAGCGGCCCACCGCGAGCGCGAACTCCGGTGCGAGAAAAGGATTTCCCAGGACCGGTGCGCCCAGGAGGTGTGCCTGGGACTGCACGGCGGTCCACGCCGCCCGGTCGGCGCCGCTCAGCTCGCCGGGGCGGTACACGCTGATGTCCACGTTCAGTCCGTCCGTGCATCTGGCGCGGACGCCCCCCGGCGCCGCACGCTCGCCAGCAGGAAGAGGGTGCCGCTGATCGCCGCCACGGCCACGACCCCGCCGCGCGCCGACCACATGTGCAGCGACAGCATCGCCTGCGCGACCAGCATGTCGACGGCGAGCGCCCCCGCGCCCGCGACCACCGTGCGGCTGAGCGGGTCCAGACGGCCCAGGGCGGCGGCGATGGCGGCCGCCGGCGCGCCGAGCAGAAAGAAGAGCGTGAAGGGCGCGCGCAGCGGCGAGGCGAGGTCGGCGAGCGCCAGCACGGCACCCACACCCCCCACCGCGACGGCGGCTCCCGCGAGCAGTGGCGTCGGCTCCCCCCGGGCCGGTCTGCTGCCGCTCGATCTGTTGCTGTTGATGGTCTTGGTCTGCATTGGCAGCTTTGCCCCCCATAAAGCGGCCTGATGCTCATAAGCACCCGATGCCGGGCTTCAATGTGGCCCGCCCGCCGGGCGCCCGTCAAGATGCAAAGAAGACGTGAACGAGCCACGTCCGCCGCACTGGTCGCGGTGGACGTGGCCCGTCGGCAAACTGTGGTACCGAGCCATGGAACCGTCAGTTCCGGTCGTGTCGGAAACGTGTGGGGCGCCGGGCGTGCGCGGGCGCCCGGAGGTTACGGAACGATTTTCAGGAGCTTGTTCGGGGAACCGCTGCCGGGGCTGGTCACGACGCCGGACGTGGCGCCGCCGACCAGGGCGCTCGACACCGCGGCGGGCGAGGCGGACGGGTGCCCGGCGAGGTAGACGGCGGCCGCGCCGGCTACGTGCGGGGTGGCCATGGACGTACCGGAGATGGTGTTGGTGGCGGTGTCGGAGGTCCGCCAGGCGCTGGTGATGCTGCTCCCGGGCGCGAACAGGTCCAGGCGGGAGCCGTAGTTGGAGTAGCTGGCGCGGGCATCGGTGCTGGTGGTGGCGCCGACGGTGATCGCTTCGGGGACGCGGGCCGGCGAGGAGGTGTTCGCGTCCGCGTTGGAATTGCCGGCCGCGATCGCGTAGGTCACGCCGCTCGCGATGGAGTTCTTCACGGCGTTGTCCAGCGCGGTGCTCACGCCGCCGCCCAGCGACATGTTCGCCACCGACGGGCCGCTGTGGTTCTTGGTGACCCAGTCGATGCCCGCGACGACCTGGGCGGTGGTCCCGGAGCCGGAGTTGTTGAGCACCCGTACGGCGACGACCTTGGCCTTCTTGGCGACGCCGTAACTCGTGCCGGCAGCGGTGGCCGCGACGTGGGTGCCGTGGCCGTTGCCGTCCTGCGCGACGTTGTCGTTGTCCACCGCGTCGTAGCCGTTCACGGCGCGGCCGCCGAAGTCCTGGTGGGTGACCCGGACTCCGGTGTCGATGACGTACACGGTCGTACCGCTTCCGGCGCTGTCCGGGTACGTGTATCTCCGGTCCAGCGGGAGGTTCGTCTGGTCGATGCGGTCCAGACCCCAGGACGGGGGAGCGGCCTGGGTGCCGGTGGCGTGCACCGTCGTGTCCTGGAACACCTGGTCCACGGCCGGGTCGGCGGCGAGCCGTCTCGCCTCGGTGGCGGAGAGGCGGGCCGCGTAGCCGTTGAGCGCGGCGGTGTACGTCCGCCGCACGGTGCCGCCGTGCGCGGATATCAGGCGTCTGCCGTCGGCGGACGCGGCCTTGAGGCCCGCGGACTTCTTGAGGGTGACGAGGTAGCTGCCCGGGACGGCGTTCGCGGCGCCCGCGCCGATGACCGTGCCCTCGGCGGGCGCGGCCTGGGCCGGGAGCGCGGCGACGCCGAGGGTGACGGCGGCCGACGCCGCGGTGACCGCCGTGGCGATCCGGAGCCTGGCCGGAATCCGGCCGAAAACCTTGGTGGTGGTACGCATCACTGCCATGCGAGGGGGTCCTCCTCATCAGGTGCGCGTGGTGCGTGCGCTTGGGGGGTGGCGCACGGATTCGTGCGCTACGGGCGGCAGTTGAGGATGCGACGGGCCGCCCTGACGAAAGATTCGCCGAGAGACGGGAGAGGAGACAAGAGGGCCTGGCTTGATGTCATATGCACGACATAGTGCGGCAATCCGCCGGGGCGCGTGGCCACTCACGCTCTACGCGAGTAGCAAAGTTGGCATGAACACTTCCATCAACCGTGTCGTACTGCTACCACGGTTGCGGCAGAGATCCTGCTATTGGAGGTTCCATGAGAGTTTCCAGATGTGCGGGCTTCTTGTCCGCCTTCCTCATCACCTCGTCCCTGGCGCTCTTCGGCGCCGCTCCCGCTTCCGCCGCCCAACTCGACGGCGCCGCACGCTATGTGGCGCTCGGCGACTCCTACTCCTCCGGCGTCGGAGCCGGCAGCTACGACAGTGGCAGCGGCTCCTGCAAGCGCAGCAGCAAGGCGTACCCCGCCCTCTGGGCCGCCGCGAACTCACCCGCCTCGTTCACCTTCGCGGCCTGCTCGGGCGCCCGTACGGGTGATGTCCTCAACAGCCAATTGACGGCTGTGAACGGTGACACGAGCCTGGTCTCCCTGACCGTCGGCGGCAACGACGCCGGCTTCGCGGACACCATGACCACCTGCGTGCTCTACTCCGAGAGCACCTGCCTGGCCCGGGTCCAGCAGGCGCGCACGTACATCAACACCACGCTCCCCGGGAAGCTGGACCAGGTGTACAGCGCCATCTCCGGCAAGGCGCCCAACGCCCACGTGGCCGTCCTGGGCTACCCCCGCTTCTACAAGCTGAGCGGTGACTGCGTCGCCGGCCTCACCGAGAAGGAACGCGCCGCGATAAACGCCGCGGCGGACGACATCAACTCCGTCACCGCCAAGCGGGCCGCCGACCACGGCTTCGCCTTCGGTGACGCCAACACCACCTTCGCCGGCCACGAGATCTGCTCGGGCAGCGCCTGGCTGCACAGCGTCAGCTATCCCGTCGACGAGTCCTACCACCCGACCGCCACCGGCCAGTCCAGCGGCTACCTGCCGGTGTTCCGCGCCACCGCGTAGCCCCTACCAGGGCGAGCTCTCACCCCCCGAAGGCGAGCTCTCGTCCCCTGAGGGAGAGTCCCCGCCGTACGTAGGGGAAGCCCCCGTGTCCGTGGGGGAGGCCCCCGTGTCCGTAGGGGACGGTTCCGGAGTCGTCTCCGTGTCCGTGGGGGACGGCTCCGTGGGGGACGGCTCCGGGGAGGAAGGAGCAGGGGAGGCCCCGCCGCTCGGGGCCTCCCTCTCGCACGTCAGGGAGAAGGCGGCGCGGTTCGAAGTGACCGCCTCCGGGCTCCGCACCTTCAGCCCCGCCCGGCCCGTCAGTGTGCCGCCCGGCTCGTACGCCGTCACCGTGAGCCCCACCGTCACCCGCTGCGCCCCGCCGTCCGGGAAGCGGACCGTCCGCCACGGCCCGTCGGGGGAACCGCCGCCGTCGATGTCCCAGCGGTAGACCACCTCGGCCGGACCGCGGCTGACCGTGATGACCCCGGAGAATGCCGGGGCCGCGGCGACGGGCGGCGGACACCTCCCCGTATAGCCGCCGCGTACGGTCGAGACGGCGACCGTGACCGTGACCGCGGGCGATGCGGTGCGCCGCCCGCCCCCGTCGCCGCCCTCGTCCGCGCCGCCCGTACCGGGCCGGTCACTCCCGTAGCCCTGCTCGGCGTCCGGCTCGGCGGAGGACCCGGGCCGCGCGCTCGCGGACGCGGTGCGGTCGCCCGGCCCGGGCCCGGGGCCGCCGTCCCTGCCCAGTAGCGCCCAGGCGGCGCCGCCGGCCGCCAGCGCGACGGCCAGGGCGGTCGCGGCCAGCCA
>NZ_JBEPFC010000212.1:0-9640 GCF_040301705.1 Streptomyces sp. NPDC000151
GGCCGGTGCTGCCGGCGGCCCGCGACCGCGAGGCGTCGCCGCGCGCGAACCGCTCGAAGACGCGCGGCAGCGTCGCCGCCGGTATGCCCGGGCCGTCGTCCACGACCTCCAGCAGGACGGACGGGCCGTGCCGGGCCACCCGCGCGGTGACCGTCGTGCCCTCCGGCGTGTGCGTGCGCGCGTTGCCGAGGAGGTTGACCAGTACTTGATGCAGGCGTGCCGCGTCGGCCCGTACGAGCGCCGGTGCCGCGGGGAGTTCGAGCCGCCAGTGGTGGCCGGGACCGGCCGCGCGCGCGTCGCTGACCGCGTCCACGACCAGCGGTGAGAGATCGGTGCTCGCATACGAGAGCGGGCGTCCCGCGTCCAGCCGGGCGAGCAGCAGCAGGTCCTCCACCAGCCCGGTCATCCGGGTCGCCTCGGACTCGATGCGGCCCAGCGCGTGCCGGGTGTCGGGCCCGGGGTCCTCCCTGCCCCGCCGGGTCAGCTCGGCGTAACCGCGGATCGAGGCGAGCGGCGTGCGCAGCTCGTGGCTGGCGTCGGCGACGAACTGCCGTACCCGCGTCTCGCTCTCCTGCCGCGCGGCCAGCGCCGAACCGACGTGCCCCAGCATCCTGTTGAGGGCCGCGCCGACCTGGCCGACCTCGGTACGCGGATCCGCCTCGGCCGCCGGCACCCGCTCGTGCAGCGCCACCTCACCCTGGTGCAGCGGGAGTTCGGAGACCCGGGTGGCGGTGGCGGCGACCCGGCGCAGCGGCCGCAGCGCGAGCCCGACCATGGAGGCGCCCGCGATGCCCGCCGCGATCAGCCCGGCGGCCGTCACACAGACCTCGACCACGATGAGCGTGCCGACCGTCTCCTGCACCTGGTCCAGCGGGAAGCCGACGACGATCGAGCCGTCGCCCGTGGACTCGACCCGGTAGTCGCCGAGTCCGGGCAGCGTGGCGGTGTGCGGCTCGCCGTCCCGGGGGACCGCCGCCAGCGCCTGGAGCTGTTCGTCGTTCAGGGCGTCGAGGTGGTCGGAGAGCTCGTGGCTGCTCGAATCGTTGCTCTTCGCGCCCTGCTCGATGTCGCCGTCGGGCGCGACGCGGGCGCCGACGGTGGCGATCGGCTGGCCCGGCATGGCGATGAAGTCCAAGCTCTGCCGCTTCAGCGGATCGTGCGCGACCGGGCCGCCCTGCGTGCGCCGCACGGACTCGCCCAGCTGGTGGTCGAGCTGGGTCTGGAGGTAGTCGTGCAGCGCGATGGCGGTGACCGTGCCGATGACGGTGCCGACCACGGCGATCAGTGCCACGGCGGCCACCACCAGCCGGGTGCGCAGCGACCACGGACGCCGTCCGGAACGACCCTTGGACGTACGGGACATGACTGCCTTCCGCCTCTTCCCGCCTACTCGCCGGGCTTGATCAGATATCCCGCGCCGCGCCGGGTGTGGATCATCGGGCTGCGGCCCGCGTCGATCTTCCGCCGCAGGTAGGAGATGTACAGCTCGACGACGTTGGCCTGGCCGCCGAAGTCGTAGGACCAGACCCGGTCCAGGATCTGGGTCTTGCTGAGCACCCGGCGCGGATTGCGCATCAAGTACCGCAGCAGCTCGAATTCCGTGGCCGTGAGGTGGATGTCCACCCCGCCGCGCGACACCTCGTGACTGTCCTCGTCCAGCACGAGGTCGCCCACCGCGAGCACCGACGAGGGGCGTACTGCGGCGGCACCGGCCCGGCGCAGCAGCCCGCGCAGCCGGGCGACCACCTCCTCCAGGCTGAACGGCTTGGTGACGTAGTCGTCGCCGCCCGCGGTCAGCCCGGCGATGCGGTCCTCCACGGCGTCCTTGGCCGTGAGGAAGAGGACCGGCACGTCGGGCAGGTCGCGGCGGAGCCGGCCCAGTACGGTCAGGCCGTCCATGTCGGGCAGCATGACGTCCAGGAGCACCGCGTCCGGCCGCCACTCGCGCGCGGCCCGCAGCGCGCTCACGCCGTCCCCGGCGGAGCGGATGTCCCAGCCTTCGTACCGCAGCGCCATCGACAGCAGGTCGGTGAGCGACGCCTCGTCGTCGACGACGAGCACGCGCACCGGGCTTCCGTCGGGGCGCAGCAGTTCCGGGTGCTTCTTCGTGGAGGGCAGCGATCCGGCAGTGGCAGTCATACCGGCAAGGCTGGCCGCGGCCTCTGAGAACCCCCTTTCCCCCACCTGTGAATTCCCTGAGAAACGCATGACGGTGCAGCAGACGTGCCCGATGAGCGGGCAGCGGGGCGCATGACCGGCTGGGCCGCCCCCCGCGCGGTCCAGCCGGTCTCACTGGTAAAAGCATGGCAGGCACCACTGACAATCGGCCCTGAGCGCGGGGGCGGAGAGCCGACCGCGGCGGGCCGGGGCCCGCTCAGAGGCCCAGCAGCCTCGCCGCGTTCCCGTAACAGACCCCGCGCAGCCAGTCGTCGCCCAGCTCCACCCGCGTCAGCGCCTCCAGCGCGTGCGCGTACCCGTACGGGATGTTGGGGAAGTCGCTGCCGAAGAGGACGCGGTCGCCGAGGTACGCCAGCCGCCCCCGCTCCGCGCGCGGGAACGGCGCGGCCCGCTCGGCGAAGTCGGTGAAGTTCATCGTCGTGTCCAGGTGCACGCTCTCGTACCGCTCGGCCAGGTCGAGGAAGTCGGTGTACTCCGGCATCCCCATGTGCGCGATGACCAGCCGCAGCCGCGGGTGCCGGGCCAGCACCCGGGCGACCGGCTCGGGCCCGGTGTGCTTGCCGGGCGCGGGCCCTGACCCGCAGTGCACGACGACCGGCGCCCCGGCGTCCTCGATCAGCCCCCACACCTCATCCAGCCGGTCGTCCGCCGGGTCGTAACCGCCGACCTGCACATGCGCCTTGAAGATCCGCGCCCCGCCCGCCAGTTCCGCCCGTACGTAGGCAGCCGCGCCGTCCTCGGGGAAGAACGTCGCGGTCCGCAGGCAGTCCGGCGTGCGCGCGGCGAAGCCGGCCGCCCAGCCGTTCAGCCACTGGGCCATGCCGGGCTTGTGCGGATAGATCATCGAGGTGAACGCGCGGACGCCGAAGCCGCGCAGCACGGCGAGACGTTCCTCCTCCTCGTACCGGTACGTGATCGGCCACTCCCGGCCGACGAGCGGCCCGGCCGCGTCGAAGTACGCCCAGACCTTGTCCAGCACCCGCTCCGGCATGAAGTGCGTGTGCACGTCGATCAGTCCGGGGAGCCCCAGCTCCCGCCAGAACGCCTCGACCCGATCGTCACCCTCGGCCGCCATCCCGCACGCCCCTCCGCTCGTCCGTTCCGCCGTGCTCAGAACAACCCCTCCTGCCGCCCCTCGTCCGCGCCGCTGTCCAGCGGCACCACCGCCGCCGTCGTCACCTTCCCCTCCGTCGCCCGCAGCACCCACCCGGACAGCAGCCGAGTGTCCACGACGAGCACCGGCCCCGCACCGGCCTGTTCCAGGTACAGATCCGAACCGGCCGCCGCCAGCACAGCCCCGACGATCTCGTCCCCCGCGCGCAGCGCCGCGATCCCCGCCACGGTTCCCGGCTCCGCCGGAATGCGGTCGAGCCCGAACACCTCGGCGTGATCGACGTACGCGTACGGCGCCGTCCCGAGCGCCTCCGGCCAGCCCGGCAGCGCCTGCGCCTCGCGGTGCAGCGCGGCCACCGCGGCGGCCCGTTCGGCGGCCGGCGGCAGCGTCCGCCGCGCCGCCCGCTTCTCCGCCTTGCCGAACCGGTCCCGTACCGCCAGCGCGCTCCCCAGCAGCGCCTCGGCCCGCCGCGCGGCCATCAGCGGCCCGCGCCCCAGCCAGGAGTACCCGACCGCGCCCTGCTCCAGGAGGCGCGCCGCGCCCCGTTCGGCCGCGGTGATGCCCACCTTCAGCAGGCCGGGCCCGAAGTACGCGAGGTAGACGCCGTACGGGCGCGGGTCGTCGGCCATCGTGTCCGCCGCCACCGACCGCGAACGGTCCAGCCGTGCGCAGTCCGGGCACTGGTCGCGCGCGCCCGCCCCGTCGAGCACCGCTTCGTGCGGACAGACGGTCCACCGCCCGGCCCGCCGCACGCCCAGACAGCGCCGCTCACCCTCCGCCGCGAACGCCAGCGGCCGTCCGGCGGGCAGCGCGCTCAGCCGCTCCCCGGCGCGCTCCGGGTGGCACCAGCCCAGCCCGAACTCCTCGCCCGACCAGCGCGGCCCCGTGCACCGCCACCTCGTCGCCATCCGCCTGCCGCCCTTCGCCCCGCCGTCCTCACACCGCGGCCTTCGCCCCCGCCTTCGCCAACGCCCCCGCCTTCGCCCCCGTCTCCGGCCCCCGGAACGTGCTCCGGTACTGGCTCGGCGACACCCCCAGCGCCATCTGCAGATGCTGCCGCAGCGACGCCGCCGTGCCGAACCCGGCGTCCGCCGCCACCCGGTCCACCGACAGGTCCGTCTCCTCCAGCAGCTGCCGCGCCCGCTCGATGCGCTGCTGCGTGAGCCACTGCAGCGGCGAGATCCCGGCCTCCTCCCGGAAGCGCCGCGTGAAGGTCCGTACGCTCATCGACTCGCGCGCGGCCAGTTCGCGCAGGCTCAGCGGCCGGTGCAGCTGCTCCAGGGCCCAGGCCCGCGCCTTGGCGGTCGTGGAGAACTGGCGCTCGGGCACCGGGCGCCGGATGTACTGCGCCTGGCCGCCCTCGCGGTGCGGCGGCACGACCGTGCTCCGCGCGACATCGTTGGCCACCGCGGCGCCGTGGTCGCTGCGCACCATGTGCAGGCAGAGGTCGACGCCGGAGGCAACGCCGGCCGAGGTCAGGACGTTGCCGTCCTCGGTGTAGAGCACATCGGGGTCCACGCACACCGCGGGGAACAGCCGCCGGAAGTCCTCCGTGGACCGCCAGTGCGTGGTGGCCCGCCGCCCGTCCAGCAGGCCCGCGACGGCCAGCACGAAGGCGCCCGTACAGATCGACGCGACCCGGGTCCCCGGCCTGATCCGGCCCAGCGCCGCGGCGAGCGGCGCGGGCAGCCGCCCGTCCTCCGGGGAGTAGTCCTCGTGCGAGGCCGGTACGACCACCGTGTCCGCCTCGGCCAGCGCCTCCGGCCCGTGCGCCACATTGATCGAGAAGTCGACGTCCGTCCGCACCTCACCGGGCTCGACGGCGCAGGTCACCACCTCGTACAGCGGCTCCCCCGCGGCCGATCTGGCCTGCCCGAAGATCCGGTGGACGATGCCCAGCTCCATCGGCAGCAGGCCGTCCCGCACCAGGACCGCGACCCTGTGCAGCCCGCTCTCCGTAAAAGCACCCATGGCCCGATTCTTTCACACCATGGCCATCAGGCCACTCGTTTCGAGGCACCGCGCCACCGAGGATCGAGGACATGAAGATTCTCTGGCTCTACGCCCACCCCGAGCACCGCTCCCTCAACGGCCGGCTGAAGGACGACGGCATCGCCGCCCTGCGCGCCGAGGGCCACGAGGTCCGGGTCTCCGACCTGTACGCGATGAAGTGGAACCCGGTCGTGGACGCCGACGACTACGGCCACGACCCGGCCGACCGCCTGGACGTCGCCAACCACTCGCGCGAGGCGTACGAGAGCGGGCGGCTCGCCCCCGACATCGCCGCCGAGCACGAGAAGCTCGACTGGGCGGACACGGTGATCGTCCAGTTCCCGCTGTGGTGGTACGGGATGCCCGCGATCCTCAAGGGCTGGTTCGACCGCGTCTTCGTGAAGGGCTTCGGGTACGGCGTCTCCGACGAGGCCACCGGGCGCACCCTGCGCTACGGGGAGGGCCGGCTGGCCGGCAAGCGCGCCATGGTCGTGCTCACCGTCGGCGCCCGCGAGCGCGAGCTGGGCCCGCGCGGCATCAACGGCGGCCTGGACGCCATCCTCTTCCCCCTCCAGCACGGCACGCTCTGGTACGCGGGCATGTCCGTCCTGCCCCCGGTCCTCGTCGCCGGCGCCAACCGCTTCTCCGACGAGCGGTACGCCGAGGCCGCCGCCCGGCTGCGCGAGCGCCTGAGCACCCTCGCCACCACGCCCCCGATCCCGTACCGCACCCAGAACGGCGGCGACTACGACGCGAACCTGACGCTCCACTCCCACCTCGCCCCGGGCCGGGAGGACCTCGGCATCCACGAGCAAGCGTGACCCGGGGGCGGCAGGAAAAGCCTCACCGCGAAAACACCGAGGGCCCCGTCGATTCCTCGACGGGGCCCTCGGTCTGCTGTGCGCTCGGCAGGATTCGAACCTGCAACCTTCTGATCCGTAGTCAGATGCTCTATCCGTTAAGCTACGAGCGCCTGGCTTTCCGGCCGTCTGTTCGACCGGGCAGCGATGCGCAGGCAACATTACATGACCTGCGACGCAAGACGAAAACGTGGCACCGCACAGTGACAGCGGCACCAGCGGCAACGCGAAAGCCCCGTCGATCTCTCGACGGGGCTTCCCTTGCTGTGCGCTCGGCAGGATTCGAACCTGCAACCTTCTGATCCGTAGTCAGATGCTCTATCCGTTAAGCTACGAGCGCTTGACTTCCCGGCCGTCTTTTCGGCCGGTCGGCGTTGCGGGAACAACATTACATGAGCCGGGCCGCAGCGCGAAATCCATTAGGCACGCCCAGCCTGACCTGCGAAAACAGTGAAGCCCCGACCAGCTGGCCGGGGCTTCACCCAAGGGCGGAGGCGGAGGGATTTGAACCCTCGATGGGCTTTAAGACCCAAACCGCATTAGCAGTGCGGCGCCATAGACCGGACTAGGCGACGCCTCCACGCAAACGCCACCCGCGCGAACGCGATGTGGTGTGTGCAGATGATGGCACAGCTCAGCGTGCTGTCACCAATCGAGGTCTACGGTACTAGGCGCGTGGCCCGCCGGGCAAAGCGCTTCCCGGCACTTCCCGCCGATACGGACCGCCGATACGGACCGGCGTCGCGCTGCGCGGTCGCGCGGTTGCGCAACGTACGGCGCGGTGGAGCGTTAGGAGGGACAGGGGTGCCCACCCCCGTTCGTCCCGAGTCCCACGCCCTGGAGAGTCCAATGGCGCTGCGCCGCATTGCCGCACTCGTCCTGACCGCCGCCACCTGCGCCGTCGCGCCCGCCGTCGGCGCGCCGACGGCCGGTGCCGTCACCCCGTCGGAGCAGCACCGGCTGATGCCGATCCCGCTGTCGCAGGGGGGAGACCGGCTGAAGGTGACCGTCACCGACTCCGGCAGTACCGCGATGGACGGAACGCACGAACTGAAGTGCCACCCCGCCGGCGGCGACCACCCCAAGGCGGCGGAGGCGTGCCGGGCGCTGGACAAGGTGACGCGCTGGGGCAAGGACCCCTTCGCGCCCGTCCCGCCCGACACGGCCTGCACGATGCAGTACGGCGGGCCGGCCACCGCGCACGTCACCGGCCGCTGGGCCGGGCGCCCGGTGGACGCCACCTTCAAGCGCGACAACGGCTGTGAGATCGACCGCTGGGACAAGCTCGTCCCGCTGCTGCCCTCCGCCGCCGCCCAGTAGAGGCCGAAAGGGGAAGCCCGAGTCGGCTCAAAAGTCGACGTCAGGGCGGTACCGGGAGACGGGGACCGGAGGAAGGCAGGACGGAAGAGGTGGTTCCGCTTCCCGTGAAAACCGGCCCAACAAGCGGGAAAACCGGCCGGGTTTCGTGCCCAAGTAGGGCCCCAGATCAGGACGCGGGGCACATGTCGGGCGTGCGGCGAGTCGCACAGGGCCGTGGCATTACCTCCTCGTCATCCGCCTCCGCGTCCCCGCCCGGTGCCCGTAGACTCCCTTCCAGTGACACGCCACGGTGGGTTTCAGTCACACACCACGGTGGGTGTCGGCAAGATGCGGTCGTCAGGGAGGAAGCGTCGTCGTGAGCAGCAGGCCATCCCGGGGCGCTGCTCGCCTCGCAGCCATACTCGACGCACTGCCCGACGCGTTGTTGCTGGTCAACTGCAACGGCACGGTCGTCAACGCCAACACCATCGCCCTGGAGACGTTCGAGGCACCGGGCACGGCCCTGGTGGGCCGCGGCCTGCTGGACCTGCTCCCGACCTTCGACTCCAAGCGCATCCCCGGCTCCATGCGGCGCCCCGACGTCACGCCCGAGGGCGGGCGGCAGAAGCCGACGCGGATGGTCGCGCGGCGCACGGACGGTACGGAGATGCTGGTCGAGGTGACCAGCGCCAACCTGGAGGACGGCCGCACCCCGTACGAGTCGGCCTTCGAGGCGGCGTACGCGGACCACCGCTCCTCGTACACCGGCGACGAGCTGCTGATGCTCGTCGTCCGCGACCTCTCCGGGCAGCTGGACATCGAGAGCGAACTGGCCCGCCAGCAGCGCCAGACGGAGATGATCCTGCGCGCCGCCGCCGAGGGCGTGGTGGGCGTGGACGCGGACGGCAAGGTCGTCCTGGTCAATCCGTCCGCCGCGCAGATCCTCGGCTACCGGGCGAGCGAGCTGGGCGGCAAGGAACTGCACCCGCTCATCCACCACTCGCGCGCCGACGGCAGTCCCCTGCCCTGGGCGGACACCCCGCTCGCCGACACCCTCAAGTCCGGCCGCAAGCACCGGGTGCGCGGCCAGGTCCTGTGGGCGAAGGACGGCCGCGCGGTCTCCGTCGACCTGACGACCGCTCCGGTACGGGACGGCGAGCAGCTCGTCGGCGCCGTCATGACCTTCACCGACCGGCGCCCGATGGACGCGCTGGTGGCACGGCAGGCCCAGCTGCTCGCCGTACTGGACCAGTCGCTGCGCGGCCCGCTGGAGCAGCTCCGCACCGAGCTGGGCACTCTGGCGTCGGACCCCGCCGGCCAGCTCTGGCCGGAGGCCAACCAGGTCCTGCACCACCTCACGGCCGGCTACAGCCGCATGACGACGCTGGTGGACAACGTCCTCAGCTACCAGCAGCTCGACGCGGGCACGGACAAGCTGCAGCGCACCGAGGTCTCGCTGGACGCGGTGGTCGCCGCGGGCGTGGAGGGCGCGGTCGAGCTGATCGGGCCCGGCCGCGCGCAGTTCGCTGTGCACGCGCCGCCCCTCAAGGCCGAGGTGGACGCGGCACGGCTGGCGCAGGCGCTCTCGCATCTGATCGCCGATGTCGCGGGCGTCGACTCGACCGGGAACACTCCTGCGGGCGCCACGCCGGCCGGTGACTCCACGATCGTGGTCGCGGCGGCCAAGCGCGGCGCGGTCGTCCGCATCGAGGTACGCGGCCCGTACAGCGGCGGCGACCCGGTGCACGGCCCGATCGTGCGCGGCATCGTCCGGCTGCACGGCGGCGTGCTGCAGACGCACGAGGTACCGGGCGCCGCGGGCGGCAGCGCGTACGTCCTGGAGGTACCGGTCAAGGCGGACGGCTCGGCGGTACCGGCGTCCGGACAGCAGGTCGGCGGCACGGACGGGACGGTGGAGATGCCGGCGTCCGGTGCCGACACCGGTGCCGGTACTGGTGCGGCCGCCGCGGAGGGCGACGGTGGCGGGCGCCGGCGTGCCCGAGGCGGCGCGAGCGGGGCCGGGACGGCCTCGGGCCGGGCGGACGGACAGACTTTGGGGGCACGGACTTCCGGGGCACAGGCTTCCGGTGCACCGGGCGAGGGCGGTACGGACGGCCTCGGTACGGGCGTTGCCGGTGACGACGGATCGGGTAGCGACGGCCGCGGCACGCCGGCCGACCCGCGTGCGCACGCGGGG
>NZ_JBEPFC010000213.1:0-9635 GCF_040301705.1 Streptomyces sp. NPDC000151
GTCGCGCCGCTCGGCGCGCAGCGCCGGCCCGCCTCGCGGGCGACCGGCGGCTTCGACTTCTTCGGTACGGGCGCGGGCGCCGTGCCCACGGAGGCCCCGGCGGCGCCGCTGGAGGAGGACCTCGCGGACGTGGTGGGCGACGAGGCGGTGGCCGAACAGTCGGCCCGCGCCGCGGCCCGCCAGGCCACGCAGCAGCCCGTACAGGCCGCAGCACCGGCCCCCGTACAGCCGCGCGAGGACAGCGCCACGGCCACGCCGGAGCCCGCCGCGGAAACGGCCGCTGAGGCGGAGCCTCGGCCGGAGTCCGAGTCCGAGTCCGAGTCCGAGGCCGAGTCCGAGTCCGAGGCCGAGTCCGAGTCCGAGTCCGGTGAGCCCGCCGCCGGTGAGGTCATCGACCTGACCGCGCACGACGAGACCGAACAGATCGACGTCGTCGAGCTCCGCAGCGCGGCCGCGCAGTAAGCCGCGAACAGGCAAGAGAAACGCCCGCACCGGTCACTGACCGGTGCGGGCGTTCTGCTGTGCAACACAGGCGTGAAAGTTATCCACACCCTGTGGACGACCCTGTTGGTGTTGGCCCGGGCGCTACCCCGCGTACAGCGGGCCACGCCCCGTCCGTCACTTGTCGATGTCGCCCACCACGAAGAACAGCGAGCCCAGGATGGCGACCATGTCGGCGACCAGGGTGCCGGGGAGCAGCTCCGTCAGGGCCTGGATGTTGTTGAACGAGGCGGAGCGGAGCTTGAGGCGGTACGGGGTCTTCTCGCCCTTGGAGACGAGGTAGTAGCCGTTGATGCCGAGCGGGTTCTCGGTCCAGGCGTACGTCGCGCCCTCGGGGGCCTTGAGCACCTTCGGGAGCCGCTGGTTGATCGGCCCGGGGGCCAGCTCCGCCATCCGGTCCAGACAGGCGTCCGCCAGGTCCAGCGCGTTGTGCGTCTGCTCCAGCAGCACCTCGAAGCGGGCCAGGCAGTCGCCCTCGGAGCGGGTGACGACCTTCAGGGTGTCCTGCAGCTCCCCGTAGGCCAGGTACGGCTCGTCGCGGCGCAGGTCGAAGTCGACGCCCGAGGCGCGGCCGATGGGCCCGGAGACGCCGTACGAGTGCACCGCCTCCGGGGTCAGCACGCCGACGCCGCGGGTCCGGCCGCGGAAGATCTCGTTGCCCAGTACCAGCCGGTCGAAGACGTCCATACGGGAGCGGACCGCGGCCACCGCGTCCCGGGCCCGGCCGAGCCAGCCGGCCGGCAGGTCCTCCTTGAGGCCGCCGACGCGGTTGAACATGTAGTGCATCCGGCCGCCGGAGATCTCCTCCATGACGTTCTGCAGCTCTTCGCGCTCGCGGAAGGCGTGGAAGACCGGGGTGATCCCGCCCAGCTCCAGGGGGTAGGAGCCGAGGAACATCAGGTGGTTCAGTACGCGGTTCAGCTCGGCCAGGAGCGTGCGCGTCCACACCGCCCGCTCCGGGACCTCCATGCCGAGCATCCGTTCGACGGCCATCACGACGCCGAGCTCGTTGGAGAACGCCGACAGCCAGTCGTGGCGGTTGGCGAGCACGATGATCTGGCGGTAGTCGCGCGCCTCGAAGAGCTTCTCCGCGCCCCGGTGCATGTAACCGATCACCGGTTCGGCGTGGCTGATGCGCTCGCCGTCCAGTACCAGGCGCAGCCGCAGCACACCGTGCGTGGAGGGGTGCTGGGGCCCGATGTTGAGCACCATGTCCGTGCTCTCCGCCGCACCGCCAATGCCGACCATCGTCTCCGTCATGGGGACAGTCTGACAGCTCCGGCCGGCAGGCCGACCGGCTGGACCAGCCAGTGGAAGGCCCCCAGGCCGCCCGGGTCGGTCAGCTCGGCGGCCTCGCCGGCGCCGCCGAGGGCCCGCAGGTAGGCGGCCGGATCGGTGGTCGCGAGGGCCAGCGGCGGCCGGCTGCCGTCGACGCCCAGGGAGCGCAGCGCGGCCCGCTGGGTGAGCAGCAGCGCCCCGGTGCCGCCGGCCGCCGCGCAGGCGTCCAGCGCGACGTGCGCGGTGATGTCGCGGCTGCCGTCCGGCACGGGGGCGGTCTCGCGGCCGTCGCGGAAGCCGGTGAGCGTGCCGTACGGCGGGCGGGCCTCCCGTAGGTGCGCGTAGTCCGCGGTCACGGCGAACCCGCGGCGCAGCGTCGCTACGGCACGCGCCCACGCCGCGTCCCGGGGGCGCCCGATCTCGGCCCGGGTGCCCGGCCCGCCGTCCCCGTCCGTCGGCCCGGCGTCCTCACCAGTGGGCCACGCGTCCTCACCAGTGGGCCACCATTCGGCCAGCCATGCCGCGTCCTCGCCCGTGACCGGCTCGCTGAGCCGTTCCGCGCCGTCCTCCGCGCGGACGAGCACCCGGCGCAGCACCCCGTCCGGGTCCGTCTCGACGACGTCCACCGGGACGTTGTCCAGCCACTCGTTGGCGAAGAGCAGGCCGGTGAGCGTCCCCGGGGCGGGCAGTTCGGCGAGCCAGGTGACGCGGGGATCGAGCCCTTCCGGGCGGGGCGCCTTCTCCACGGCGTACGCGCGCAGCCGGGCCGGCAGGGACGCGGCCGCCCGTCCGCTGTCGGCCGCGTCCAGCGCCGCCAGGACGCCGCTCAGCAGCTCGCCGCGCCCCGCCCCGACGTCCAGGACGTCCAGCCGCCCCGGATGGCCCAGCGCCTCGTCCACGCGCTCCAGCAGCGTCGCCACGGCGCCCGCGTACTGCCGTGAGGCGTGCACCGAGGTGCGGAAGTGACCGGCGGGCCCGGGGCCGTCCGCGCGCGTGTAGAAGCCGCCGGGCCCGTACAGCGCCCGTTCCGTCGCGTCCCGCCAGCCGCACCACTCGTTCGTCACCGCCCCACCGTACGGGCGGCCCGGGTACCGTCCGGCATCCACCTTGGGGAGTAGGGCGCGCGCCCAGGATCGCTCCTTCGGTTGACCCGTACATCTATAGGCCCTGCCTACGCTGGGTTACGTGCAGCGTCTCTACGACTTCTTCCGCAGGCACCCGACAGGTGTGGACACCTTTTGGGCGCTGCTGCTGCTCGCGTTCTGCGGCCTGTGGCTGGTCTCCGACACACTCACCGGCTCCGTGCAGCACGCCGTCGGGGTGCTGGTCGTCCTCGCGCTGTGCACGGTCGTCGCGCTGCGTCGCAGGGCGCCGCTGAGGATGCTGCTGCTGGCGACGCTCGCGGGCGTCGCGCAGCTGCTCTTCGATGTGGAGCCGAACCCGGCGGACTTCGCGATGCTGGTGATCATCTACACCGTCGCGTACGGGAACGTCCGCTGGGCCTCCCGGTACGCGCTGGTCGGCGGCGTCCTCGCGCCGGTCCTGTCCAGGCTCCGCTGGCACGAGCCCGACCCGTACTACAGGGTGTGGCAGGACGTGGTCGTCGTCGTCTTCCTGACTGTCCCGTTCGTACTGGCCTGGGTGATGGGCGACTCGCTGCGCACCCGGCGCGCCTACTGGGCGCAGCTGGAGGAGCGCGCTTCGCGGCTGGAGAAGGAGCGCGCGACGCAGTCTCGGATGGCGGTGGCGGCCGAGCGCGCCCGGATCGCCCGCGAGCTGCACGACGTCGTCGCGCACAACGTCTCGGTGATGGTGGTGCAGGCCGACGGTGCCGCGTACGTACTGAAGTCCGCGCCCGAGCAGGCCCAGCAGGCGCTGGAGACCATCTCGGGCACCGGCCGGCAGGCGCTCGCCGAGATGCGCCGGCTGCTTGGCGTGCTGCGGACCGGCGAGGGGGCCGAGGGCGGCGAGTACGTGCCGCAGCCCGGCGTCGACCAGCTCGCCGACCTCGTGGAGCAGGTGCGCGGCGCGGGCCTGCCGGTGGAGTTCACGGTCGGCGGCCGGGAGCGGCCGCTGCCCAGCGGCGTGGAGCTGACCGCGTACCGCATCGTCCAGGAGGCGCTGACCAACACCCGCAAGCACGGCGGGCCCGACGCCGGCGCGACCGTCCGCCTCGTCTACGGGGACGAGAGCCTGCAGCTGCTCGTCGAGGACGACGGCCGGGGCGCGCAGCACGAGTTGTACGAGGAAGGCGGCGCCGACGGGCAGGGCCACGGCCTCATCGGCATGCGGGAACGCGTCGGTATGGTCGGCGGCAGCCTGGACGCGGGGCCGCGGCCGGGCGGCGGCTTCCGTATCAGCGCCGTGCTGCCGCTCACACCGGCGCGTTAGCGCGCCCGGGGCGCGCCACCACCACCGGACGCGCCGCCACCCACCGGACGCGCCGCCCGCGGCGCGCCATTCTGTTGACCGATGCCCCGAAGGGACGGACCGCCATGACGATCCGCGTGATGCTCGTCGACGACCAGGTGCTGCTGCGCACCGGCTTCCGGATGGTGCTGGCGGCCCAGCCGGACATGGAGGTCGTCGCGGAGGCGGGCGACGGCGTGGCCGCCCTGGAGGTGCTGCGGGCCACCCGGGTCGACGTGATCCTGATGGATGTGCGGATGCCGAACCTGGACGGCGTGGAGACCACCCGGCGGATCTGCGCGGACGGGACGGCCGAGGACGCCCCGAAGGTGCTCATCCTGACCACCTTCGACCTGGACGAGTACGCGTTCTCCGCGCTCAAGGCGGGGGCCAGCGGCTTCATGCTCAAGGACGTGCCGCCGGACGAGCTGCTGGGGGCGATCCGCGCGGTGCACAGTGGTGACGCGGTGGTCGCGCCGTCCACCACCCGCCGCCTGCTGGACCGTTTCACGCCGATGCTGCCGTCGGCCGCGCCGCAGGAGGGCCGCCCGGAGCTGCGGCGGCTCACCGAGCGGGAGCGCGAGGTGCTGCTGCTGGTCGCGCAGGGCCTGTCGAACGGCGAGATCGCCGCCCGGCTGGTCCTCTCCGAGGCCACGGTCAAGACACACGTGGGCCGCATCCTCACCAAGCTCGAACTGCGGGACCGCGTCCAGGCGGTCGTGCTGGCGTACGAGACGGGCCTGGTGCGGGCGGGCGGCGGCGCGTCATAGAAGGACCGCGGCGTATGAAGGACCGCTGCCCCGCTGCCCCACGGATGCGGCAGCCGCAGGACCCGTAGGCGCCCCGTCAGCGCAGTATGCCCTCCAGGAAGTCGCTGCCCAGCCGGGCGACGACCTGGAGGTCCAGCTGGTGCAGGACGTACCGGCCGCGGCGGCGGGTCTGGATCAGGCCCGCCTTCTTCAGTACGGCCAGGTGCCGGGAGACCTCGGGCGCGGTGATGCCCTGCTCTGAAGCGAGTTCGCCGGTGCTGTACGCGGTCCGGGCGAGGTTGCGGCAGATCCGGATGCGCACCGGGTGCGCCAGCGCTTCCAGGCGCTGCTGGAGCAGCTCCACGGAGGCCGTACGGGACAGCTCGGGCGCGGCCACCGGGTAGTGGATGACCGGCCGCCAGCCCGGCGCGTGCAGCACCATCAGATGCGGCCAGCCGAAGGAGGTCGGGACGAACGTCAGCCCGGCGCCGGCCTCCGGGTCCACCGCGGTGGTCCGGCCGTTGCTCAGTTTGTCGACCGTGATGCGGCGCTGCTCCTCGTCCACCGCGAGGGCCGTGGACACCTCCGTGAGCGCGTCGGCCAGGCCCTTGCGGCGCAGTACCTCGGTCTTGTGCCGGGCATCGGCCGCCAGCTGCACGCGGACGCGCTGCCAGACGTCCGCGAAGAACGCCTGGTCGCAGTCCTCGAAGAAGCGGCGAATCCAGGCCCGTACGGCCGGCGGGTCGGCCAGCAGCCGGCGTGCGAACTCCGCCTGGCGCGGGCCGCGCGCCACCGCGCGCTCCAGCGCCTGGTGCCGCGCCTCCGCGTCGACCAGGGGCGAGGGGCCGCCCCTGCTGTAGAGGCTGGCGCAGGAGATCTCCAGCGCCGCCGCGACGTACAGCTCGTCGTCCAGCCGGTCGAGCAGGTCCAGGTCCTCGGCGAGGGTCGCGCCGGGCGTGCCGTGGGTGTCGGCGAGCGCCGCGAACGGCATCGAGATGTCGGAGAAGGTCGGCCCCCACAGGAAGTCCGCCTCGTGCAGCCGGTCGGCGAGGTCCGGCTTGAACGCGGCACAGGTCGCCGTGGTCCAGCCGTGCAGCCCGGGGTGGTGGCCCGGCTCGGTGAGCGCGTGCAGCGCGGTACCGAGCTCCGCGAGCGGCGAGGGGGCGAAGACGAAGCGCTCCTCCGGCAGCCCCGTGATGTCGATCTGGATCCCCACGTGTTCCTCCCCTGCGCGAGCGCGCCGTTCCGGCCCGGTACGCCCATCATGCGCGACCCGCGCGCCGTGCCCGCCGACGTTTGACGGCTCCCGTCAATCGGCGTGCCCCGGGCGGCGCGCGCCGCCCACCGTGGAGGACATGAACGCGATGCAGCAGCACATGATCGATGTCTACCGCGCGGCTCAGCGGGGGGAGGCCGGGCCGCCGTTGCCCGGTGCCGGCGACGTACGGGCGCTGCGGGAGGTCCGCGACTGGCGGCGCTTCGAGGCGGTCGTCACGCCGTCCGCCGACCGGCTGCCGGCCCGGGCCCTGCGCGCCGTACGGGCCCTGCTCGGGCGCCGCACGCCCGCCTCGGCCCCCGCCGGGCGCCCTGCGCCCGCCTCAGCCCCCGTCGGCCACCGTCCGGACCCGCGCCAGGAAGTCCGGGAGAGCGCCCCGCACGTCGGCGGCAGTCCAGCCCAGTGCGGCTGAGCCCACCGATATCTCGGTCGCGGCCACACCCGGTACGCCGCCGCTCCACCAGCGCCGGAAGAGGCCGGTACGGGTCTCCTCCGCCTGCCGCAGGGCGGCCTCGTCGAGCACCTCGGGGGCGTAGGGCAGCCACAGCTGGAAGTCCTGGGTGTGCGGCGGGTCGGGGTGCACCCGGAACCACGGGACGCCGCACTCGGCCAGCCCCTCGGCCAGCGCCCGCGCGATCACCTTGGCGTGCGCGACGTACTCCGGGAGGCGGGGCAGTTCCCGGTCCAGGCCGGTCAGCGCGGCGAGCGCGGCCGGCCACTGCTGGAACGGCAGCCCGCCGTACCGGTGCCGCCAGGCCCGCGCCTCGGCGACGAAGTCCTCGCCGCCGGCCAGCGCGGCCCCGGAGATGCCGCCGAGCGACTTGTAGAACGAGACGTACACGCTGTCGGCCAGGCCGGCGACCTCCGGGAGCGCGCGTCCGAAGTGCGGCGCCGACTCCCACAGCCGCGCGCCGTCGAAGTGCACCACCGCGTCCCGCTCGCGGGCCGCCTCGGCCACGGCCACCAGCTCCTCCCAGGAGGGCAGCACGAAACCGGCGTCCCGCAGCGGCAGTTCCAGCGCGAGCGTCCCGAAGGGCTCGTCCAGGCCGCGCACCTCCTCGGCGGTCGGCAGCCGCGGCCCGGTCGTCGGGTGGATCATCCGCAACCCGCTGACCACCGCGTACGCGTCCCGCTCGTGCACCTCCAGGTGCGACATCGGATGCCCGGCCACCGTGGCGTTGCCCGTACGCCCCGCCCAGCAGCGCAGCGCGACCTGCTGCGCCATCGTGCCGGTGGGGAAGAACACGGCGGCCTCGGTGCCCAGCAGCTCCGCCGTGCGCCGCTCCAGGGTGCCGACGATGCCCTCCTCGTCGGCGTACATGTCGGTCGGCCCGGCCAGGTCGTGGCTCTCGGCGCCCTCGGAGGCGAGCGCGGTCAGCCGCTCGGCGATCGTGGTGTCGGTGACGCTGCGCATGAGTATGCGCTCGCAGCCCCGCCACGCGGCCAATCGGCGCGTCCGGTCGTCCTGGTCGGTCATCCTGCCGCCCTCCTCGTCCCCGCCCGCGTACGGCCCGTACGCGGGCCCGATCATCCCGCAGCCGCCCGCGGACGGCGAGGGGGTTTCGGAGCGGCCACGAGACGCCCGTCTCACCTGCCGTCCGTCCCTCGGGGCGGGCCGGGAACACCGCGTAGCATGACCAGGAAACGTCCGGTACCCCCCGCGGACTGGAACGGAAGGCCATCGCCGCGTGAATGAGAACCCCCTTACAGAGCCCCAGGACCGCCCCGCCCGGCTCACCGTCGGTGTCGTCGGGGCAGGCCGCGTGGGGCCCGCGCTCGCCGCGTCACTGCAGCTGGCCGGGCACCACCCGGTCGCCGTCTCCGGCGTCTCCGACGCCTCCCGGCGGCGCGCCGCCGCGCTGCTCCCCGACGTGCCCCTCGTGACGCCGGAGGAGGTCCTCGCGCGCGCCGAACTGGTGCTGCTGACCGTCCCCGACGACGCGCTGCCCGGCCTGGTCGCCGGGCTCGCGGAGACCGGCGCCGTGCGGCCGGGACAGCTGCTCGTGCACACCTCCGGGAGGTTCGGCGCGGGCGTGCTGGACGAGGCCACCCGGGCCGGCGCGCTGCCGCTGGCCCTGCACCCCGCGATGACGTTCACCGGCACCTCCGTGGACGTCCAGCGGCTGGCCGGCTGCTCCTTCGGGGTCACCGCGCCCGAGGAGCTGCGGATGGCCGCCGAGGCGCTGGTCATCGAGATGGGCGGCGAGCCCGAGTGGATCGAGGAGGCCGCCCGGCCGCTGTACCACGCGGCCCTGGCCATCGGTGCCAACCACCTCGTCACGCTCGTCGCCCAGTCCCTGGAGCTGCTGCGCACGGCCGGGGTCGGCGCGCCGGACCGGATGCTCGGGCCGCTGCTGGGCGCCGCGCTGGACAACGCGCTGCGCTCCGGTGACGCCGCGCTGACCGGGCCGGTCGCGCGCGGTGACGCCGGTACGGTCGCCGCGCACGTCGCGGAGCTGCGCAAGCACTCCCCGCAGGCGGTCTCCGGATACCTCGCCATGGCCCGTACGACGGCGGACCGGGCGCTCGCGCACGGCCTGCTCAAGCCGGAGCTCGCCGAGGACCTGCTCGGCGTGCTCTCCGGGGACGCGGACCGTACGGAGGGAGGCACTCGATGAACACCACGGCACACCCGGCCGGTACGGACGCCCACGTCCCGTCGGCCGCCCCCGCGCCCGCTCCCGCCGGCCGCCCCCACCTGGTGAGCACCGCCGCCGAGCTGCGGGCCCTGCCGCGCCGCGGCCGCCGCGCCGTCGTGATGACCATGGGCGCGCTGCACGAGGGCCACGCGACGCTGGTCCGTACGGCGCGCGCGCACGTCGGCCCCGAAGGGCAGGTCGTGGTCACCGTCTTCGTGAACCCGCTGCAGTTCGGCGCGGGCGAGGATCTGGACCGCTACCCGCGCACGCTGGACGCCGACTTCGCGGTGGCCGGCGCGGCCGGCGCCGACGCGGTCTTCGCGCCGTCGGTCGAGGAGGTCTACCCGGGCGGCGAGCCCCAGGTCCGCATCAGCGCGGGCCCCATGGGCGACGTGCTGGAGGGCGCCTCGCGCCCCGGCCACTTCGACGGCATGGCCACCGTCGTCGCCAAGCTGCTCCACCTCACGGCACCGGACGTGGCCTTCTTCGGCCAGAAGGACGCCCAGCAGCTCGCCATCGTGACCCGTATGGCGCGCGACCTGAACTTCCCCGTGGAGATCGTCGGCGTGCCGACCGTACGGGAGGACGACGGGCTGGCCCTCTCCAGCCGCAACCGCTACCTCTCGCCCGAGGAGCGCCGTACCGCGCTGGCCCTCTCGCGCGCCCTGTTCGCGGCCCGCGACCGGCTGGCCGCCGAAGAGGCGCTGCGGGTGCGGGCCGGGGCCGGTACGCACTCCGAGGCGCGCGCCGTGGGGCTGGCCGCTATGGGCGAGGACCGGGCGG
>NZ_JBEPFC010000214.1:0-9504 GCF_040301705.1 Streptomyces sp. NPDC000151
GCTCCGGCCCCCGCCGCACAGCCCGCCCCGGTCACCCCGGCCGCCCCGGCCGGTGAGCCCGACGGCGCCTACGTCACCCCCCTGGTCCGCAAGCTGGCCCAGGAGAACGGCGTGGACCTCGGCGCGGTCAAGGGCACCGGCGTCGGTGGCCGCATCCGCAAGCAGGACGTCATCGCCGCCGCCGAGGCCGCCAAGGCCGCGGCTCCGGCCGCTGCCGCCCCGGCTGCCGCCGCCGCCCCCAAGGCTCCGGCCCTGGAGGCGTCGCCGCTGCGTGGCCAGACCGTCAAGATGCCGCGGATGCGCAAGGTCATCGGCGACAACATGATGAAGGCCCTGCACGGCCAGGCGCAGCTGACCTCCGTGGTCGAGGTGGACATCACCAAGATCATGCGGATGCGCAACAAGGCCAAGGACGCCTTCGCCGCCCGTGAGGGCGTCAAGCTGTCCCCGATGCCGTTCTTCGTCAAGGCCGCTGTCCAGGCGCTGAAGGCCCACCCGGTCATCAACGCCCGGATCAACGAGGACGAGGGCACCATCTCGTACTTCGACTCCGAGAACGTCGGAATCGCGGTGGACAACGAGAAGGGCCTGATGACCCCGGTCATCAAGGGCGCCGGCGACCTGAACATCGCGGGTATCGCCAAGAAGACCGCCGAGCTGGCCGGCAAGGTCCGCGCGAGCAAGATCAGCCCGGACGACCTGTCCGGCGCGACCTTCACGATCAGCAACACCGGCTCGCGCGGTGCGCTGTTCGACACGGTCATCGTGCCGCCGAACCAGGTCGCCATCCTGGGCATCGGCGCCACCGTCAAGCGCCCGGTGGTCGTGGACCACCCGGAGCTGGGCGAGACCATCGCGGTCCGCAACATGACGTACCTGTCGCTCTCCTACGACCACCGTCTGGTGGACGGCGCCGACGCCGCCCGCTACCTGACCACGGTCAAGCAGATCCTGGAGGCCGCCGAGTTCGAGACCGAGATCGGTCTCTGATCCGGCCCGGCCATCAGCGGGTGTGACGAAGGGGACGGCCCCGGTTCGTACGAACCGGGGCCGTCCCCCGTTGCGTCCCCGCAGATAATGAACCGTTGGCCTGCCCGTCCCGTGCGCCGGCCCGTCCGCCGCTAAGGAGCACCGCATGACCCCACCCGTCGTCCACTCGCTGCGCGAGCAGATCCGCGAGCACATCCTCGAGGGGATCGTCAGCGGCCGCTGGCAGCCGGGCGAGCGGATCGTCGAGCGGCGCATCGCGGTGGAGCTGGAGGTCAGCCAGACGCCCGTACGCGAGGCCCTGCGCGAGCTGGAGAGCCTGCGGCTGATCGAGTCGGCACCGAACAAGGGCGTACGCGTACGGAACCTCACCGCGGCCGACCTGAAGGAGAGCTACCCGGTCCGGGCGGGCCTGGAGCAGGTCGCGGCGGAGCTGGCGGCCGGCCGGCTGGCGGACGATGTGACGGCCCTGGAGCGCGAGGTCTCGGCGCTCACCACGGCCGACGCCGCGGGGGACGGCGAGGCGCAGGTGCGGCACACGGTGGCCTTCCACCGCGAGATCGTCCGGGCCGCGCGGAACGACGTACTGCTGCACACCTGGGAGTCGCTGGGCGTGGAGGTGTGGACGACGCTGTCGATCCGCTGGTTCTCGCCCGACCCGCGCTCGCACGCCCAGGACCATCAGGATCTGGTCGACGCGTTCCGGCGGCGCGACCCCAGGATCGGCGAAATCCTCAAGGCACACGTCCTGAGCTGCGCACCTCGCGTCTGAGGGGTCCGGAAGGATCTTGCGGGAGGCTCGGAGGATCTTGAGCGAGGTGCCGGAAGGATCTTGAGGGTGGGTGACGAGCCGTAGCGGAGTGAGCCTCCGCAGGCTCATTTGAGGCTGGCACGCGGTGCCCAAATCGACGGCACCCCGTGCCGACCTGCGGTTATTCCGCCTCGGAGCGTTGATCGATCATCGATCAGGGGCGTATCGTCACTCCTCGGGGCGCGACACCCTGCCTGCCAGCAAAACCTCGCACCTCCCTCCCTCCGTCCGGAAAGGGGCCACCCATGCCCGATCCCGTACGTTCTCCGTACAGCCAGCTCGACCAGCTCCCGGACAGGGATCCGCAGGAGACGGCCGAGTGGCGCGAGTCCGTCGACGCCGTCACCAAGGCAGCGGGCCCGCAGCGCGCGGACTACCTGATGCGCCGCGCCCTGGAGCACACCGCGCGCAACGAAGGCAGCGCGCTCCCCCCGCTCCTGGAGAGCGACTACGTCAACACCATCCCCACCGCCGACGAGCCGGACTTCGCCGGTGACGAGGCGATGGAAGCCCGGATCACCGCCTGGAACCGCTGGAACGCCGCCGCCATGGTGACGCGCGGCTCCCGGTTCGGCGTCGGCGGCCACATCGCGACCTTCGCGTCCGCGGCCTGGCTGTACGAGACCGGCTTCAACCACTTCTTCCGCGGCAAGGAAGGCGACGGCTCCGGCGACCAGCTCTACATCCAGGGCCACGCCTCGCCCGGCATCTACGCCCGCGCCTTCCTCGACGGCCGCCTGGACGAGCAGCAGCTCGACAACTTCCGCCAGGAGGCCGGCGGCAACGGCCTCCCCTCCTACCCGCACCCGCGGCGCCTCCCCTGGCTCTGGGAGTTCCCGACCGTCTCCATGGGCCTCGGCCCGCTGTCGGCGATCTACCAGGCCCGCTTCAACCGCTACCTCCAGGGCCGCGGCATCAAGGACACCGCCAACTCGCACGTCTGGGCCTTCCTGGGCGACGGCGAGATGGACGAGCCCGAGTCGACCGCCGCACTGGCGCTCGCGGGCCGCGAGGGCCTGGACAACCTGACCTTCGTCATCAACTGCAACCTGCAGCGGCTCGACGGCCCGGTCCGCGCCAACTTCAAGATCGTTCAGGAGCTGGAGGCGCAGTTCCGCGCCGCCGGCTGGAACGTCGTCAAGTCCCTGTGGGGCTCCGCCTGGGACGAGCTGTTCCAGCTCGACACCACGGGCGCGCTGGTCCGCCGGCTGCGCCAGGTGCCGGACGCGCAGTTCCAGACGTACCAGACGCGCGACGCGGCCTACATCCGCGAGCACTTCTTCGGCGCCGAGCCGGCCCTCGTCGAGCTGGCGAAGCTGCTGACCGACGCGAAGATCGCCGAGTGTTTCCACACCTCCCGCGGCGGCCACGAGGCCCGCAAGGTGTACGCGGCGTACAAGGCGGCCGTCGAGTTCAAGGGCGCGCCGACCGTCATCCTGGCGCAGACCGTCAAGGGCTACACCCTGGGTGCCGGCTTCGAGTCCAAGAATGCCAACCACCAGATGAAGAAGCTCTCGGGCAAGGAGTTCCGCGCCATGCGGGACCTGCTCGACCTTCCCATCCCGGACTCCAAGCTGGACGAGGAGCTGGTGCCCTACGGTCACCCGGGCGCCGACTCCGCCGAGATCCGCTACCTCCAGGAGCGCCGCGCGGCCCTCGGCGGCCCGGCCCCGGCCCGCCGCCTCCACGCCTCCGCCGCGCTGCCCCAGCCCGAGGAGCGCGCCTTCAAGGCGCTGTACAAGGGCTCCGGCAAGCAGGAGATGGCCACCACGATGGCCTTCGTCCGGCTGGTCAAGGACCTGATCCGGGACAAGGAGACCGGCAAGCGCTGGGTGCCGATCGTCCCCGACGAGGCCCGTACGTTCGGTATGGAGTCGCTCTTCCCGTCGGCCGGCATCTACTCCCCCAAGGGCCAGACGTACGAGCCGGTCGACCGCGACCAGCTGATGTACTACAAGGAAGCCACCGACGGCCAGATCCTCAACGAGGGGATCACCGAGGCCGGCGCGATGGCCGACTTCATCGCCGCCGCGACGTCGTACGCGACGCACGGCGAGCCGATGATCCCGTTCTACATCTTCTACTCGATGTTCGGCTGGCAGCGCACCGCCGACCAGATGTGGCAGCTCGCCGATCAGCTCGGCAAGGGCTTCATCGTGGGCGCGACGGCCGGCCGTACGACGCTGACCGGTGAAGGCCTCCAGCACGCCGACGGCCACTCGCACCTGACCGCTTCCACGAACCCGGCGTCGCTCAACTACGACCCGGCCTTCGCGTACGAGATCGCGGTGATCGTCAAGGACGGTCTGCGCCGGATGTACGGTCCGGACGCCGAGAACGTCTTCTACTACCTCACCGTCTACAACGAGCCGAAGGTGCAGCCCGCGATGCCCGAGGGCGTCGAAGAGGGCATCGTCAAGGGCCTGTACCGCTTCAAGGAGGCCGAGGGCGCCACCGGCAAGGCCCCCCGCACCCAGCTGCTGGCCTCCGGCACCGCGATCCACTGGGCGCTCGAAGCGCAGCGGATGCTCGCCGAGGAGTGGGACGTGGCCGCCGACGTGTGGTCCGCGACCTCGTGGGGCGAGCTGCGCCGGGACGCGCTGGAGTGCGACGCGGCGCGCCTGAAGGGCGAGGACCGCGTGCCGTACGTGACGCGTGCGCTGGCCGGCGCCGAGGGTCCGGTCGTCGCGGTCAGCGACTGGATGCGGGCCGTGCCCGACCAGATCGCCCCCTGGGTCGAGCAGGACTGGGTCTCCATCGGCACGGACGGCTTCGGCCTCTCCGACACCCGTGAGGCCGCCCGCCGTTACTTCGGCGTCGACCCGCAGTCCGTCGTCGTCCAGGTGCTCGCGGCGCTCTCCCGGCGCGGCGAGGTCAAGGCGGAGACGGTCAAGGAGGCCGCCGAGAAGTACGGCCTGTGAGCCGTGCGACTCGTGCGAGTCATGCGACTCGTGTCTGAGACATCGGGGCCCTAGCGCTCCGGTGGGCGTCGGGGCCGTGAGGGAGCCCCGGCGCCACCCCTCCCGCGTACGGGCCGCGCGCCCGTACGCCCCACAGCTCCCGTGCGGAGGCAATCCACCCGCGCCCGGACCTCCGCACGGGAACCTTTCTCCATCGCGTTGTCAGTGCCGCGCGGCATCATGAACTCATGCGTGCCGCCCGGCTGATCAAGATGGTGCTGCTGCTCCAGTCCCGGCCCTCGATGACGGGGGCCGAGCTGGCCCGCGAGCTGGAGGTCTCCGAGCGCACGGTCGCCCGGGACGTCCTCTCCCTCTCCGAGGCCGGCATCCCCGTCTACGCGGACCGCGGCCGGACCGGCGGGTACCGCCTCATCGGCGGCTATCGCACCCGCCTCACCGGCCTCGGCCGCAGCGAGGCCGAGGCTCTCTTCCTCTCCGGCGTCCCCTCGGCGCTGCGCGAGCTGGGCCTGGCCGACGCCGCCTCCGCCGCCCGCCTGAAGGTCTCCGCGGCACTCCTCCCCGAGCTGCGCGACGCCGCCGCGGGCGCGGCCCAGCGCTTCCACCTCGACGCGCCCGGCTGGTACCAGGCACCGAGCACCCCCGAACTGCTCCCCGCGATCGCCGAGGCCCTCTGGGACGACCGCGTACTGACCGCCCGCTACCGCCGCAAGGACACCGAGGTCGAACGGGTCCTGCAGCCGTACGGACTGGTCCTGAAGGCGGGGGTCTGGTACCTGGCGGCGCGCACGGACGGCGGCCAGGACGGCCACGGCGATCAGGACGACCGCGGCGGTCAGGACGGCAGCGACGGCCACGGCAGCCGTGGCGGCCACGGGGGTCACCGCGGCTACCGCGTCTACCGGGTCGACCGTTTCCGCGCGGTCGCCGCGGGCGAGGACCGTTTCGTCCGCGACCCGGACTTCGACCTGCCCGCCTTCTGGGCGGAGCGGGCCGCCCAGTTCGCCCGCTCGATCCTGCGCGAGGAGGTGACCGTACGGCTCACGCCCGCGGGCGCCCGGCAGCTCCCGCACGTCACCGACCGCGTGGCGGCCGGGGAGGCCCTGGACACGGCGACGGACCCCGACGACCACGGCCGGATCACCGTCACCCTCGCCGTCGAGACCCTCGACGTCGCCTACGGGCAGCTGCTGGGCCTGGGCCCCGAGGCCGAGCTCCTCGCCCCGCCGGAGCTGCGCACCCGCTTCGCGGAGGCGGCCCGCCGTATGCACGAGGTGTACTCGTAGCCGGGCGTACGGGGTGTACTCGTAACCGGGCGCGTGGGCGGGCGGTCGCCGGTATCCAGTAACGGCCGCCGGTGATCACCGGTACCCGGTCACATCCGCCGGCTTGTCCGGCCGCTGCACCTCCGCGATGTACCGCCAGGCGTCCGGCGCCGAGCCGTCCGCGTCCGTGAAGCCGTACTCCCCTGCCAGCCCGCCGCTGGAGAGCGACCGCCCGTTCCACCGCGCCACGTCCGGATCACCGGCCAGCGCCGCCAGCGCGCGCCCCACGAAGACCGGCGACTCCGAGATCGCGAAGTGCGGATCCTTCGCGCAGCCGTCCCGCCAGCTCTCCTCCGTGACCTCGAAATACGTGTCGAGCATGGCCTCCGAGCGCAGCCACCCCGGCGTGAGGCAGACCGCCGTACAGCCGTACTCCGCCAGCTCCTCCCCCAGGTCCCGCGCGATCCGGATCGGCGCGCTCTTGGCGAGGTCGTAGTAGAGCGGCTTGCGGTACTCGCGGTTGGATTCCGCCGTGCCGTCCGTCACCTCCACGACCAGCCCGCCGCGCCGGCGGATCAGCAGCGGCAGCGCGTACCGGCTGGTGATCAGGTGGCTCTCGACGCCCAGCCGCAGCACCCGCAGCCCCTTGTCGAGGTCGTGCTCCCACGCCTTCTTGTCCCACTCGACGTGCCGGTCACCGCCCCAGAGGTCGTTGACCAGCACGTCCAGCCGCCCGTGGTCCCGCTCGATCCGCTCCATCAGCGCGCGTACCTGATCCGGCTCCAGGTGATCGACCGCTACCGCGATCCCCGTACCGCCGGCCTCGGTCACCAGCTCCGCCGTGCCCTCGATCGTCTCGGTCGTCCGCCCCACCTCGCTGACGCGGTCCCGCGTCGTCCGCCCCGTGACGTAGACGACGGCGCCGGCCCGGCCCAGCTCGACCGCCATCGCCCGCCCCGCGCCCCGCGTGGCCCCGGCGACCAGCGCCACCTTCCCGGCCAGCGCCCGCTCGTCGTCCCGCTGTCCGTCCTGCCCGCGCTGCCCGCCCTGCCCATCGTTGGGCATCCCGTTCTGCATATCGCTCTGCATATCGCCCTGCGTATCGCTCTGCATACGGCGACCCTCACACCCAAACCCGTCATCTCCTGTCCGGTTTTCCGGTGAATTCCGTGTCGGTAACGACCCGGACGGATGCCCGCGCTCCGCGTGCGCGGCCGGGCGGCAAGCTGGATGCTTGACCCTGTGATGGACGAGACGGAGTTCTGGGAGCTCATCGACGACTCCCGCGAGGCGGCCGAGGACGACCCCGAGGAACAGGCCGATCTGCTGATCGAGCGGCTGATGCGGCGCGATCCCGACGCCGTGATCGACTTCGCCCGGCACTTCGAGGCGCGCTACAACCGCGCGTACACCTGGGACCTGTGGGCCGCTGCCGTGATCCTGCTGGACGGCGCGAGCGACGACGCCTTCGACTACTTCCGCTGCTGGCTGATCGGCCAGGGCCGCGAGGTCTTCGAGGGCGCGCTGCACGACCCCGACCGGCTGGCCGACCTCCTCCCGGACTTCGATGAGGAGGAGGACGGCGACGCGGAGGACCTGGGGTACGCGGCGGACGAGGCGTACGAACGCCTCACCGGCACCGTGATGCCCGACCTCGGGATCGCCCCGGCGCCCCGCGAACCACTCGGCACCGTCATCGACTTCGAGGACGACACGGCCCTGGAGGAACGCTTCCCCGCCCTGTGGGAACGCTTCCGAGGCGAGTCATACGCCTGATCGAAAGCCGGACCGTCCCACCGGCTGGGGCATCCCGCCGGTTGGGGCGTCCCGCCGGCCGGGCCGGCCTGCCCAGCTGGAGTCGTCCTGCCCAGCCGGATGGTGCGGCGCGTGCCTCGTCAGCCCGCTCCCTTTGCCCAGCCGGCTGACACGGCTAGCTCCTGCCGGCCGGCACGGCTAGTTCCTGCCGGCCCGTTCCCTTCCGTCTCGCTCGCCGTCGGGCAGCCACCGCCCCATCAGCACGTCGTCCACGTACTGCCCGTCCAGCCGGAACTCCCCCGGCAGTACGCCCTCCACCCTGAACCCCGCCGACTCGTACAGCCGCCGGGCCGGCGTGTTGTGCCCCAGCACCCGCAGCGTCATGCGTTCCGCGCCCTCCGCCACCGCCCGGCCGATCGCCGCGTCGAGCAGCGCGCGGGCCACCCCGCGGCCGCGCGCCCACTCGTCCACGGCCAGCCCCTGTATCTGCCGCACGTGCGCGTTGGAGGCCAGCGGAATCGCCCGTACCAGCCGCAGGTACCCGGCCGTCCGGCCGTCCGCCTCCGCCACCAGGAAGTCCTCCGGGACGTGCCAGGCGTCGAAGAACGGGTCGTACGGCGGCACCGGGCGCGGCTGGACGGAGTGCAGCGGCGACCAGGTCCGCCTGTCCAGTGCCCCCAGCGCCGCCTCGTCGGCGGGCACGGCGGTACGTACGATCGGCTCGGGCATGCCGGTCACTGTGCCACGCGTGTGCGGCCACGGGCAGTATGGGGACCATGCGGATCGCGATCACCGGTTCCACCGGTCTCATCGGCACGGCACTCCTGCGGTCACTGCGCGCGGACGGCCACGAGGTACTGCGCCTCGTCCGGCACGCGCCACACGCCGCCGACGAAGTGGCCTGGGATCCCGAACGGCAGACGGTCGACGCCGCGTCGCTCGCCGGCTGCGACTCCGTCGTGCACCTCGCAGGCGCCGGCGTCGGCGACCACCGCTGGACGCCCGCCTACAAGAAGCAGATCCGCGACAGCAGGGTGCTCGGCACCGCCGCGATGGCCGAGGCCCTCGCCTCCCTCGACACCCCGCCGCGCTCTTTCGTCTGCGGCAGCGCGATCGGTTACTACGGCGACACCGGCGAGCGCCGCGTGGACGAAACCGCCCCGCCCGGCGACGACTTCCTCGCCAAGGTCTGCGTCGACTGGGAGGCCGCCGCCGACCCGGCCGTCGAGGCCGGTATCCGTACCACCTTCCCGCGCACCGGCCTGGTCGTCTCGCGCACCGGCGGCGCCTGGGGCCGGCTCTTCCCGCTGTTCAAGGCGGGGCTCGGCGGCCGCCTGGGCGACGGCAGCCAGTACTGGTCGTTCATCTCCCTCCACGACCACATCCGCGCCCTGCGCCACCTCATCGACGACGAGACGCTGTCGGGCCCGGTCAACCTCACGGCCCCCGAGCCGGTCACCAACCGCGAGGCAACGGCCGCCATGGGAAAGGTCCTCCGCCGCCCCACCCTCCTCACCGTCCCCCCGCCGGCCCTCCGCCTGGCCCTCGGCGAATTCGCCACCAACGTCCTCCAAAGCCAACGCGTCCTCCCAACCCGCCTCCTGAACACCGACTTCACCTTCACCCACCCGACCATCACATCGGCGATCGAGACGGCATAAGGGGGCGTGCGGGACGGGCCCGGGGCGGGGCGCGCAGGGGCGGGCCCGGGGCGGGCTCGGCGCTCGTCCCGCCCCCCGATCCGCCCCCCCCGATCCCCGCCTCCCGG
>NZ_JBEPFC010000215.1:0-9413 GCF_040301705.1 Streptomyces sp. NPDC000151
GCCGCCCGCCCAGCCGCCGCGGACGGCGCCGCCCGGCAGTGGGTGCGGCACGCTTCCCACCGTGTCCGGGACGTGTTCGGTGCGGGACAGGTGCGCGCGGTTCATCTGGTACGCCAGGCCCTTCTCCATCAGGCGCGGCGCGAGCTTCGTCTGGAGGGCCAGGAAGGCGGCTGCGGGGCCGACGTACGCCTCGCGGCGCGGCGAGCGCACCAGCCGGAGCGCCTTCCGGGCCGCCCGTTCGGGGGTGTAGACAGGGGCCATCGGGATGACCTTGCGGCCCGAGTAGTTGGCGGAGCTCTGGAAGAACGGCGTGTCCATGGTGGCGGGCAGCATCGTGCAGACGTGCACGTCCCGGTGGCCCTCCAGCCACAGTTCCTGGCGCAGGCTGGTGCCCAGCGCCCGGACGGCGGCCTTGGCCAGCGCGTACGGCGCGTTGTACGGGACCGGCGAGACGCCGACGACCGAGGAGACGTTGATCAGGGTGCCGCTGCCCTGGCGGCGCATCGCGGTGAGCGCGGCGCGTGCTCCGTACACATAGCCCATGACGTCGGTGTCGATCACCTTGCGGCAGACGTCGGCCGGGATGTCGTCGAGCGCGCCGAAGGCGGCGACGGCGGCGTTGTTGATCCAGACGTCGATCCGGCCGAAGGCCGCGACGGCCTCCTGGGCGAGCCGGTCCACGGCGGCGGCGTCGGTCACGTCGGTGGGGACGGGGAGCGCGCGCCCGTTGCCGCGCCGGCGGCAGCGGCGGGCGACCTCGTTGAGCTCCTCGGCGCGCCGCGCGGCGAGCACGACGTGCCAGTCGCGTGCGGCGAACGCCTCCGCGCACGCCCGCCCGACGCCGCTGGACGCACCGGTGATCACCACGACACCGCCCTCACCCTGGGGCACCATGGCCGCCTCCTCCGTACGTACGGCCGCGAACCGGGCCGCGGTGGTTGTCGGGCCCACAAGTACCCGGACGGGCATAATGCACACATATCGGATCATCCCTCGACCTCCTTCCGTCGCCCCGCAGGGAGTGCACATGGCCGTACGGCACCAGCTCATCGCACGGAAGCCGGCCGCCGTATGGGCGGTACTGGAGGACTGCACCCGGTACGGCGACTGGGTGGTCGGCCCCTCGGGCTCCGAGGCGCAGGACGGCGAGTGGCCGGACGTCGGCTCCTCCATCGGCTACACGCTGCGGCTGGGCCGCCTTGAGCTGGCGGGCTGTACCGTCGTGCGGCGGCACGAGCCGCCGCGGTGGCTGGAGCTGGAGGCGCACTGCGACCCGTTCGGCTCGGCCCGGATCGCGCTGGACATCCGGCCCTGGGGCGAGGAGACGCTGGTCATCCTCGACGAGCACCCGCTGCGCGGCTACGGCGGCCTGCTCCACAACTTCGCCTTCGACGCCCTGATCCAGCTGCGCCACCGCAACATGCTCAAGCGCCTGGCGAAGGTCGTCGAGGAGCTGCCCCGGGAGGCGGAGGCCGGGGCCGGGCGCGCGGCGGGGCGCTGACATGCCCGACGCGGTGGTGATCGGCGCGGGACCCAACGGCCTGGTGGCCGCCAACCTCCTCGCCGACGCGGGCTGGAGCGTCGCGGTACTGGAGGCGCAGCCCGAGCCCGGCGGCGCCGTGCGCAGCGACCGCGGCGTCCACCCGGACTACATCAGCGACGTCTTCAGCGCGTTCTACCCGCTCGCGGCCGCCTCTCCCGTCGTGCGCGGGCTGGAGCTGTACCGGTACGGCCTGCGCTGGAGCCACGCGCCGCACGTCCTCGCGCACCCGCTGACCGACGGCAGGTGCGCGGTGCTGGCCCGCGACCGGGCGGCGACCGCGGCCGGGCTGGCGGGGTTCGGGGCGGGGGACGGAGAGGCGTGGGAACACCTGTGCCGCATCTGGGACCGGCTCGGCGAGGACATCATGCGGGCGCTGTTCACGCCGTTCCCGCCGGTGCGGGCCACGGCCCGGCTGGCGGCCCGGCTGCACGGCGCCGGCGGGCTCCGGCTGGCCCGCAGCCTGGTGCTGCCGGTACGCCGGCTGGGTGAGGAGGAGTTCGCGGGCGACGGCGGCCGGCTGCTGCTGGCGGGCAACGCCCTCCACGCGGACCTGGCGCCGGAGGCGGCGGGCAGCGGCGGATACGGCTGGCTGCTGGCCATGCTCGGGCAGGCGATCGGCTTCCCGGTGCCGGTCGGCGGGTCGGGCGCGCTGACGGCGGCGCTGGTCACCCGGCTGACGGAACGGGGCGGCACCGTGCGCTGCGGGGAACGGGTGACCGAGGTGGTCGTGCGCGGCGGTCGCGCGGTGGGCGTGCGGACGGCGGGCGGCGAAACGGTCTCCGCCGACCGAGCGGTACTGGCGGACGTGGCGGCGCCGGATCTGTACCGGGAGCTGGTCGGCGCCGGGCACCTGCCGGCGCGGCTCTTCGACGATCTGCGCCGGTTCCAGTGGGACTTCGCGACGTTCAAGGTCGACTGGGCGCTGGCCGGCCCGGTGCCGTGGACCGCGCCCGAGGCCGCGCGGGCCGGCACCGTCCATCTCGCCGACGGCGTCGATGAGTTGACCCGGTTCGCGGCACAGATCGCGATGGGACTGGTGCCCGACCGGCCGTTCGCGCTCTTCGGCCAGATGACGACGGCGGACGCGACCCGCTCGCCGGCCGGCACGGAGTCGGCGTGGGCGTACACCCACGTACCGCAGACCGTGAAGGGGGACGCGGGGCCGGACGATCTGACGGGGCGTTGGAGGCCGGGCGAGCAGGAGGCGATGGCCGACCGCATCGAGGAGCAGGTGGAGCGGTTCGCGCCCGGCTTCCGCGGCCGCGTACGGGCCCGGCGCGTCCTCGCGCCGCCCACCCTGCAGGCCGCGAACGGCAATCTGCACGGCGGCGCGCTCAACGGCGGCACCGCCAACATGCACCAGCAGCTGATCTTCCGGCCGCTGCCCGGCACGGGCCGCCCGGAGACCCCGGTCCCCGGCCTCTACCTCGCCTCGGCGTCCGCCCACCCCGGCGGCGGGGTGCACGGCGCACCGGGCGCGAACGCGGCGCGCGCCGCCCTCCGCGCGGGCGGCCCGGCCCGCTTCCTCGCCACCGCACAGGGCGCGCTCGCCAAGCGGGGGCGCGGCGGCGAGAAGGGCCGCGCCTAGGGCAGCCCCGGCCGCCGACCGTACATCGCACGGTTCCGGCCACCGGTCATCGTTCGGACAGCCGAACTCCGTTCCTGCACGGGTCTTGTCGCCGCGCGCGGCGCGGGCCTAGTGTCGCCAGCCGGTAAGCGCTTTCTATCCGAGGGAGCTGTCACGGCATGCCCGTTGCGGAACCGCCCGCCCAGCCGCCGACCACCGGCACCACCGCCCGCTCCGCCCCCGTCCGTGCCGCGGTCGTCGGCACCGGCGGCATCGTCACCGGCAGCCATCTGCCGGCCCTGCGCGAACTGCACGGCCGGGTACGGTTGGTGGCCGCCGTCGACACCGATCCCGCGCGGCTCACCGCCTTCCGCGACCTGGCGGGCGACGACGTGCACGGCTACGGCGACCTCGCCGGGATGCTCGCCGCCGAGCGCCCGGACCTGGTACTCCTCGGCACCCCGCCGGCGCTGCACGCCGAACAGGCCGAGGCCGCGCTGCGGGCCGGTGCCTGGGTGCTGTGCGAGAAGCCGCTGTGTCTCTCGCTCGCCGAGTACGACGCGATCGCGGCGGCGGAGGGCGACGAGCGCGCGGCGGACGACCACGGCGCGGCGGGCGGTCCGTACGCCTCGGTCGTCTTCCAGCACCGGTACGGCTCGGGCGCCGTGCACGCGCGCGAGCTGCTGCGCTCCGGGGAGCTGGGGCGCCCGCTGGTCGCGCACTGCCAGACCACCTGGTACCGGGACCGCGCGTACTACTCCGTCCCCTGGCGCGGCCGGTGGGCCACCGAGGGCGGCGGGCCGACCATGGGCCACGGCATCCACCAGATGGATCTGCTGCTGCACCTGCTCGGCGACTGGACCGAGGTGCGGGCGATGGCGGGCCGGCTGGTGCACGACGTGGAGAGCGAGGACGTCTCCACCGCGCTCGTCCGGTTCGCCGACGGCACCATGGCCACCGTCGTGAACAGCGTGCTCAGCCCCGACGAGGTGAGCCGCATCCGCATCGACTGCGCGGACGCCACGGTCGAACTGACGCATCTGTACGGGCACTCCAACGACGACTGGGCGTACACCCCCGCCGTACACGCCCGCGGGGACGAGCGGCGTACAGCGCACTGGCGCACCCCGGCCGCCGACGTGCCCAGCTCGCACGCCGCGCAGCTCGACGGCTTCCTGGACGCCATGGAGAAGGGCGTACGCCCGCCCGGCAGCGGCACGGAAGCGCGCCGCACGCTGGAATTCCTCGCCGCGCTCTACAAGTCGGCGTTCACCGGGCGCCCGGTCGGCGCGGGCGAGATCGGCCCGGACGACCCGTACTACCACGCCATGCACGGCAACCACCCCGACTGGGCACCGAAGGAGCAGTGACCGCTGCGATGAGCGCACCGACGCCGATCACCGTCACCCACACCCACGGCGAGCGCATCCGGGTCGCCGCCGCCGGCACCGAGCTGCTGTCCTACGTGTACGCCCCCGACCCGGTGGCCTTCGAGGCGCGCAAGCCGTACGTGCACCCGCTGCGCACCCTCGCGGGGCACACGGTCAGCGGCTACCGGCCCAACGACCACCGCTGGCACAAAGGTCTGCAGATGACCGCGAGCCACCTGTCGGGCCAGAACTTCTGGGGCGGCAACTCCTACGTGCACGGCGAGGGTTACCTCCCGCTCCACGAGCGGATCGGCTCCATGCGGCACGACGGCTTCGACACCTTCGAGGCCGCCGAGGACCGGCTGGACTTCACCGAACTGCTCACCTGGGTCGAGAACGGCGGCCAGGAGTGGGCGCGCGAGCGTCGCACGGTCGCGGTGCACTCGGTGGACGCGGAGGCCGGCGCGTACGCGCTGGACTGGTCGATCCAGCTGACCAACGTCCGTGACGAGGCACTGCGCTTCGGGTCGCCGACGACCGCGGGACGGGAGATGGCGGGCTACACCGGGCTGCAGTGGCGCGGCCCCCGGGCCTTCACAGGTGCGCAGGTGCTGACCCCGGCCGGCCCGAGCACCGACGAGGAGACGATGGGCAGGCCCGTCACCGAGCACCCGTGGATCGCGGTCGTCGGCGAGCACGACGACGTGGACGGGCACGCCACCCTTGCCTTCGCGCACGCCCCGGAGAACGCCGACGCCGTCCATGCCTCGCACTGGTTCGTACGCTCCGAGCCGATCCCGTCCGTCGCGTTCTCCTGGGCCTTCTTCGAGGAGTTCGCGCTGGAGCCGGGCGAGTCCTTCGCGTACCGGTACCGGGTGGTGGTCGCGGACGGAGCGTGGGATCCGCACCGCATCGAAGCCCATCTGAAGTCGCTGGCCTGGTAGGAGAAGGAGCCGGTCATGGTCATGGACGCACCGCTGCCGGGCGGCATCGGTCTTTCGCACCTCAGCGCCTACGAGTGGGAGGCCGCCGACGGCGTGTGCGGGGGCAGCCCCCATCTGCACCTCGCCTGCACAGAGGCGTACGTCGTCACCGGGGGCCGGGGCGCCGTACAGACGCTGAGCGTCGCGGACGGCTACCGCGAGACGCCGCTGGAGCCGGGCGTGATCGCCTGGTTCACGCCGGGGACCGTGCACCGCATGGTCAACGGCGACGGGCTGCGGGTCACGGTACTGATGCAGAACGGCGGGCTGCCGGAGGCCGGGGACGCGGTCTTCACCTTCCCGCCCGATGTACTGGCCGACCCCGAGGCGTACGCGGCGGCCGCGGCGCTGCCCGCGAAGGAGGGGCCCGGGGCGGAAGCCGCCGCGCGCAAGCGCCGGGACCTCGCCGTCGAGGGGTACCGCACCCTGCGTACGGCGTCGGCGGCCGGTGACGACGGGCCGCTGCGCGCCTTCCAGGAGGCGGCGGCCCGGCTCGTCGCCCCCAAGGTCGACGGCTGGCGGGAGCGCTGGCGCGAAGGCGCGCTGGCCGCCGCCGAGCGCACGGGGCGCCAGCTGACCGCGCTCGCCGGGGGCGACGCGGCGCATCTCGCCGAGGGTGGGGTCCGGTCGGCCGGGCCGACCCGGCGCGGCGGCTACGGCATGTGCGGCCGCCGCGACGAGTACGAACTGCCCGGTACGACGCTTCCGTACTACGGGGAGTGAGCCGTGCGGCGTCTCAGAACTCTCGCAGCGGTGTCGCTCACCCTCTGCCTGGCCCTCGCGGGCTGCGGTGGTGGTGGCGGCGCCGCCACCACCGCGGCCGACGGCGGCAAGGTCACGCTCCGCTTCACCTGGTGGGGCAACGCGGACCGGGCAGCGCGCACCGAGAAGGCCGTCGCCGCCTTCGAGCGGGCGAACCCCGGCATCGACATCCAGACCTCGTACTCCACGTACGAGTCGTACAAGCAGAAGCTGGCCACGCAGGCGGCGGGCGGCGACGTCCCCGACCTCATCCAGCTGGACTACCGGCAGATCAGCCAGTACGCGGGCTCGGACGTGCTGCTCGATCTGAAGACCCAGCGCAAGACGCTGCCCACGGGGCGGATGGACTCCGGGCTGCTGAAGACGGGGCAGGTGGGCGGCGTGCAGTACGCGCTGCCGATGGGCGTCGGCACGCAGGCCCTCGCGTACGACAAGGAGGCGTGGCGGAAGGCCGGGCTGCGCGCCCCGAAGGCGGGCTGGACCTGGGAGAACTGGGCGGACGCGCTGCGGAGGCTGAAGGCCGCCGGGTACGAGCGGCCGATGACGGACCCGGGCTCGATGGAGGACTGGTTCGAGGTCTGGCTGCGCGGCCAGGGCAAGCGGCTGTACGGCGCTGACGGGCAGGCCGCCTTCAGCGCGGCGGACCTGGCCCGCTTCTGGACCTTCACCTCGAAGCTGCGCAAGGAGGGGCTGGTCAGCCGGGCCGAGGACACCACGCAGATGGCGGGCTCGGTCGAGGACTCGCCGATGGGCCGCAAGCGGGCGGTCGCGGAGTTCAACTGGGACGCGCCGTCGGCCGGTTACGAGGCCGTGTACGGCGACCGGCTGGCGCTCGCGCCGATGCCGGCGGGCCCGGACGGCACCCCGGGCCAGTACTTCAAGCCGTCGATGCTCCTCGGGATCGCCGCCGGTAGCGCGCACCCGCGCGAGGCGGCCCGCTTCCTCGACTTCCTGCTCAACTCCGACGCGGCCGCCGACATCCTCGGTGTGGACCGCGGCACCCCGGTCAACAGCCGCCAGCGGGACCGGGTCCTGCCCCAGGTGACCGGCTTCCAGCAGCAGGTCGCCGGGCTCCAGCAATCCCTGGAGGGCCGGCTGAAGGACCCGCCGGCCGCGCCGCCGCGCGGCGACAACGGCCTGCAGTCGACCTTCCAGCGCGACTACGACCAGGTGGCCTTCGAGCAGGCGACACCGCGCCAGGTCGCCGAGGACTTCCTTACCGAGGCACGGACGGAGCTGAGGCCGTGAGCACGCGAGCAATGGATCCCGCGACGGCCACGCTGCCCCGGCAGCGCCCGGCCCCCGCGGGGCCCGCACCGAAACGGCGGCCGAAGCGCGAACGAGAGGGCGCCGCCTGGGTGTTCCTCTCCCCCTGGGTGCTGGGCGCCGCCGTCCTCACCCTCCTCCCGATGGCGATATCCCTCTACCTCTCCTTCACCGACTACAACCTCTTCGACCCGCCGAGCTGGGTCGGCCTGCGCAACTACACG
Organism: Streptomyces sp. NPDC000151; assembly: GCF_040301705.1. Taxonomy (NCBI): domain Bacteria; kingdom Bacillati; phylum Actinomycetota; class Actinomycetes; order Kitasatosporales; family Streptomycetaceae; genus Streptomyces; species Streptomyces sp. NPDC000151. Next base: position 7,716 of record NZ_JBEPFC010000215.1, read on the forward strand.
CAGATGTTCACCGAGGACCCGCGGCTGCTCCGCTCGGTCGGTAACACCCTGCTGTACGTCCTGGTGGCCGTCCCCCTCCAGCTCGCGCTGGCGCTGGCGGTGGCGGTCGCGCTGAAGTCGATGAAGCGCGGCAAGGGCTTCTACCGCTCCGCGTTCTACGCCCCGTCGCTGCTCGGCGCCTCGATGAGTATCGCGCTCGTCTGGCGGGCGCTGTTCAACGACGGCGGCACCGTCGACAACGTACTCGGCTCGCTCGGCCTGCACACCGGCGGCTGGATCAACCGGCCCGGCTGGGCGCTGCTGTCCGTGGCGCTGCTGACCGTCTGGCAGTTCGGCGCGCCCATGGTCATCTTCCTGGCCGGACTGCAGCAGATACCGAAGGAGCTGTACGAGGCGGCGTCGGTGGACGGCGCCGGGCGGTGGCGGCAGTTCGCCTCGATCACCCTGCCGATGCTGTCCCCCGTCCTCTTCTTCAACCTGGTCCTGCAGACCATCCAGGCGTTCCAGGTCTTCACGCCCGCGTTCGCGGTGAGCGGCGGCCGGGGCGGCCCCGCCGACTCCACCCTCTTCTACACGCTCTACCTCTACGACCGCGGCTTCACCGCCTCGCACATGGGCTACGCCTCCGCGATGGCCTGGGTCCTGCTGATCGCCATCGGCATCGTCACCGCGGTGCTCTTCCGCACCTCCCGCTCCTGGGTCTTCTACGCGAATGAGGAGGGCCGCTGATGACCGCGAAGCCGATGACCGTGCGGCCGATGACCGTCAACTGGCCGCGCGCCGCACTGCACGCGGGCTGTCTCCTGGTCCTGGCCGTCATGCTGTACCCGCTGGGCTGGCTGGTCGCGACGTCCTTCAAGCCGGCCGACGAGGTGCTGGCCAGCCTCGCGCTGCTGCCGTCCCGGCTCGCCACCGAGAACTACGGGACGGCCGCGGCCGGCATCCAGGGCGTGAGCCTGCTGAAGCTGTTCGGCAACTCGCTGACCATCTCGATCGGTGCCGTGCTCGGCAATGTACTGAGCTGCTCGCTGGCCGCGTACGCGTTCGCGCGGCTGCGGTTCCGGATGCGCGGGCCGCTGTTCGCCTTCATGATCGCCACGATCATGCTGCCGCACCACGCGGTGCTGATCCCGCAGTACATCGTCTTCAACCAGCTCGGCATGGTGAACACCTTCTGGCCGATGGTGCTGCCGAAGTTCCTGGCGACCGACGCATTCTTCGTCTTCCTCATCGTGCAGTTCATGCGCGGGCTGCCGCGCGAGCTGGAGGAGGCCGCGAAGATCGACGGCTGCGGGCCGTTCCGTACCTTCGCCCGGGTCGTGCTGCCGCTCACCCGGCCCGCGCTGATCACCACCGCGATCTTCACCTTCATCTGGACCTGGAACGACTTCTTCACCCAGCTGATCTACCTCTTCGAGCCGGACAAGTACACGCTCACGCTCGCCCTGCGTACCTTCGTGGACACCTCCAGCCAGTCCGCGTACGGCCCGATGTTCGCCATGTCGGTCCTCGCACTGCTCCCGATCGTGCTCTTTTTCCTGGCCTTCCAGCGCTTCCTGGTGGAGGGCATGGCGAACTCGGGGGTCAAGGGATGAGCGCCGCAACGAGGAGAACGCCTTCCTGGACGAGCTGGCGAAGCTCCCGGGCGGGACCGAAGCCCGCGACGCCATCGAGGGCTACCTCGACCGGTACGGCATG
>NZ_JBEPFC010000216.1:0-9374 GCF_040301705.1 Streptomyces sp. NPDC000151
GCGGCCCCGTGCTGCGCCCGGAGACGGTCGCGCTGATGCTCGCGCCGCCGGGCCTGGGCTTCCGCGTCGCGCAGCCCGGCTTCATGGGCGAACTGGCCGCAAACGGCGCCGCCGGGCACACCGGCTTCACGGGGACGAGCCTGGTGCTCGACCCGGTAACGGACACATTCCTCGTGCTGCTCACGAACGCGGTGCACCCGCGCCGGGGCGGCGAGCCGGTGCCGCGGGCGCGGCTGGCCACGTGTCTGGCGCGGGCCGCGGCCGGATCGATCCCGTCCGGCACGTGAAAACCGGGGGGACGCTCCGCAGGTCAGCGCCGCGACTCAGGACGTCCCGCCGCTCGCGTCGTTCCACCGGGGGTCCTCACGCCACTCCGCCTCCCGCTCGCGGGCCGTCTCCATCGCGTGCGCGGCCTCCTCGCGGCTGCCGTACGGACCCATCCGGTCGGCCGCCCGGCACTCCGGGCCCTCCTCGACCGTGCCGTGCTTGAGGCAGTAGTACCACTCGCCGGGCTTCCCTGCCGTCTTCCGCCTGAACAGTGCCATCCCGGCCTCCTCCGCAAGTGGGCGCCTTGCCTGACGCCATCCTGCCCGATGGCTCGCGGATACACTCGCTGGCATGTCTGGCCAGTCTCTTCTTGTCCCGGGGACCATCTCCCCCAAGCGCCCCGTCCCCGCTGCCATCCCGCGCCCCGAGTACGTCGGCAAGGACGCGCCGACCCCGTACACGGGTCCCGAGGTGCAGGACGCCGACACCATCGAGCGGATGCGCATCGCGGGCCGGATCGCGGCCCAGGCGATGGAGGAGGCGGCCAAGCTCATCGAGCCGGGCGTGACCACCGATGAGCTGGACCGCGTCGCGCACGAGTACATGTGCGACCACGGCGCCTACCCCTCCACGCTCGGCTACCGCGGCTTCCCCAAGTCGCTGTGCTCCTCGCTCAACGAGGTCATCTGCCACGGGATCCCCGACTCCACCGTCCTGCAGGACGGCGACATCGTGAACCTCGACGTCACCGCGTTCATCCACGGCGTGCACGGTGACAACAACGCCACCTACCTCTGCGGCAACGTCGACGAGGAGTCCAAGCTCCTGGTCGAGCGGACCCGCGAGTCGCTGAACCGCGCCATCAAGGCCGTGAAGCCGGGCCGGCAGATCAACATCATCGGCCGGGTCATCGAGTCCTACGCCAAGCGCTTCGGCTACGGCGTCGTCCGCGACTTCACCGGACACGGCGTGAACACGTCCTTCCACTCCGGCCTGATCGTGCCGCACTACGACAGCCCGCACCACACGACCGAGATCAAGCCCGGCATGACCTTCACGATCGAGCCGATGCTGACGCTGGGCACGCACGAGTACGACATGTGGGAGGACGGCTGGACGGTGGTGACGAAGGACCGCAAGCGCACCGCGCAGTTCGAGCACACCCTCGTCGTCACGGAGACCGGCGCGGAGATCCTCACGCTTCCCTGAGTACGAGGGCGGGTACAGGTTTACCGACAGGGCGTCGGGAACCGGTTGACTTAGGTAAGCCTAAGTTGCCACAATCGGTTCCCGGCCGCTACCGCTCGGTCCCCGGAGGCCCGCCTTGGACGCGCACAGCCCCGCCCTCTCCACGCCGTTCTCCACACTGATCCGTACGGCGTCCCGAGAAGCGCACACCGAGGTGCAGCACACCTCCTTCATGGACGACATGCTCGGCGGCCGGCTCGGCGTCGCCGCCTACCGCCGCTACACCGAGCAGCTGTGGTGCGTCTACCGCGCCCTGGAGGAGACCGCGGAGGCGCTCGCCGCCGACCCGGTCGCCGGCCCCTTCCTCCGGCCCGAGCTGACCCGCAAGCCCGAGCTGGAGCGCGACCTCGCGTACTTGGGCGGGGCGGGGTGGCGCGGCGCGCTCCGGCCGCTGCCCGCCACGGAAACGTACGCGGCACGGATCGCCGAGTGCGCCCGCGAGTGGCCGGCCGGCTATGTCGCCCACCACTACACCCGCTACCTCGGCGACCTCTCCGGCGGTCAGATCGTCCGCGGCACGGCCGAGCAGGCCTGGGGCTTCGCGCGCAAGGGCGACGGCGTCCGCTTCTACGTCTTCGAGGACATCGGCAATCCCGCCGCTTTCAAGCGCGAGTACCGCGCGCTGCTGGACGCGCTGCCCGTGGACGACCTGGAGAAGCAGCGGGTGGTCGAGGAGTGCAGGCGCGCCTATGCGCTGAACGTCGCGGTCCTGCGCGAGCTGGACGCGGAGTTCTCCGGAGGCGGCGCGAGCCCGCTGAGCGCGTGAGCCCGCGTACGGCGGCCAGGGCGCGTCTTTCGGATCATCCCGGGGCCGCGACTCCCCCAGCTACCGCTGGGAGGTGCCCCCAGGCACGGCACCTCGCGGCGTTGTCGCAATGCCCACGTACAACCCGGTACGCGGGCAATGCTCCGCCTTGCGATCCACCGCACCAGACGCCGCGACCTGATCCGGGCTGATCCAAAAGACACGCCCTAGCCGAGCCGCCGTACGTCGCTCAGGGCGACCCGGCCGCCGACCTCGATCAGGTCTCCTGGCCGGGGCCGGGTGAGGATCTGCGAGCCGCGCCCCTGCCGCACGTCCAGCGCCCGGCCCAGCTCGTGCGTGAGCTGCAGGGCCGCGGCCCCGGTCGCCTCGTCCTCGTCGATGTTGTCGCCCCGGCGCGGAAACCCCCGCGTTCGCACCCGCCCCGCCGTCTCGTCCTCCCACGCCCACGCGTACAGCCAGCCCTCGCCCGGCGGCGGCGCGGGCAGCGCGTCCACCTCGGCGACCGAGCCGTACTGCCGGGGCGTGCGTCCCGTCGCCCACTGTGCGCGGCCCCGTACCCAGGTGAGCTCCCCGTCGTGGCGCACGGGCACGTCACCGGCCGACGGTCGCAGCACGTCCACCGGCGCCCCGAGGTGCCGCAGCAGCCAGGCCGTGCCGACCAGCGGGTGCCCGGCGAACGGCAGCCGCGCCGTCGGCGTGTAGATGTCGACCGCGCCGAGCCCGGCGTCGTCGACGAACACCGTCTCGCTGAAGCCCAGTTCCCGGGCGAGCGCCTGCCGCGCGTCTTGCCCGGGCACGGCCGCCCCGTCCCGTACGATCCCCAGCGGATTCCCGCCCTCGCCGCCCGGCCCGCAGAACACCCGCACCACATGCAGTTCAGTCATGGGGCCATTCAAGAGGGGTGAGAGATCATCAGCGCCACTGGCCCTTACCTTGACCAGTGCATTGCCAAGTCATTGCCTAGTGCAGGGTGGCCTGTTATGGCCTCGTTGTCCGTGAGAGAGGGATCACTGGACAGTTGGTTTGTCTTCAGGTAAGCCTCAGATAACTTAGGTGCGCCTTAGTAGAACTGAGCCGAAGACCGACGGCGCCGGATCCGTCCCCCCTCGTCCGAGCGCCGCCCGAACCAGCCTGGAGCCTTCATGCGAGCCCTCCGCTCCGCAACCGCTGCCGCGATCACCGTGGCCGCCGCACTGACCGCAACAGCGTGCACCGCCAAGAGCGAGCTGTCGGGCGACGCCGGGAAGGCCGGCGCCGTGGCGGTGACCGCGTCCGACAACGCGTGCGAGGTGTCGAAGAAGGAGCTCCCGGCCGGGCACGTGAAGCTCGCGGTCGAGAACAAGGGCAGCAAGGTCACCGAGGTGTACGTCTACGCGCCCGGCGACCGCATCGTCACCGAGCGGGAGAACATCGGCCCGGGCACCAGGGCCGCCATCACCGCCGAGGTGAAGGCCGGTTCGTACGAGATCGCCTGCAAGCCCGGCATGAAGGGCGCCGGCATCCGGCAGAAGATCACCGTGACCGGCAAGGGCGCCGCGGCGAAGCGGGACCCGAAGCTGGACGCGGCGGTGGCCGAGTACCGCAAGTACGTGCAGCAGCAGGCCGACGAGACGCTGCCGAAGGCGAAGAAGTTCGCCGAGGCCGTCAAGGACGGCGACCTGGCGGCCGCGAAGAAGGCGTACGCGCCCTCCCGCGTCGGCTGGGAGCGCACCGAGCCGGTCGCGGAGTCCTTCGGTGACATCGACCCCAAGGTCGACGTGCGCGAGGACGGTCTGGAGGACGGCCAGAAGTGGACCGGCTGGCACAAGCTGGAGGAGTCCCTGTGGAAGACCAAGAAGATCTCCGCGGGCGACAAGAAGCTGGCCGATCAGCTGATCAAGGATCTCGAGGACTGGCAGCAGCGGGTCGGTAAGGCGGAGATCACCCCCACCAGCATGGCCAACGGCGCCAAGGAGCTGCTGGACGAGGTCTACACCGGCAAGGTCACCGGCGAGGAAGAGCGCTACAGCCACACCGACCTGGTCGACTTCGAGGGCAACGTCGAGGGCGCGCGCAAGGCGTACGAGCTGCTGAAGCCGGTCGCCAAGAAGAACGACCCGGCGCTGGTCAAGGAGCTGGACAGGCAGTTCGAGGCGATCGGGAAGCAGCTGGACGAGTACCGCGAGGGCGACGGCTTCGTCTCGTACGACACCGTCTCCAAGAGCGACCGCAAGACGCTGTCGGACGGCGTCAGCGCGCTGGCCGAGCCGCTGTCGAAGCTCGCCGCCGCCGTCGCCCAGTAGGAGGGCCCCATGGCAGTCGAATCCGATGACCTGACGCGGACCGCCGAGGACGGGACGGACGCGGCAGCGCGTACCCCCTCCCGCCGCGCGCTGATCGGCTGGGGCGGTGCCGGGCTCGCGCTCGGCGCGGTCGCGGCCGGCGGCACGGCCGCCGCGCTGAACACCGGCGGCGAGGCCGCGCCCGCCGCCGACGGCACCGGTGCCGCCGTCCCGTTCCACGGCACGCACCAGGCAGGCATCGCCACCGCCGTCCAGGACCGCCTGCACTTCGCCGCGTTCGACGTCACCACCGACGACCGGGAAGCGCTGATCGACCTCCTCAAGGAGTGGACGGCCGCCGCCGCGAAGATGACGGCGGGCCGGCCGGTCGGCGAGGGCGCGGTCGGCGGGCTCGCCGAGGCGCCGCCGGACGACACCGGCGAGGCGCTGGACCTCAAGCCCTCCCGGCTCACCCTGACCTTCGGCATCGGGCCCACGCTCTTCGAGAAGAAGGGCGAGGACCGCTTCGGGATCAAGGGCCGGCGGCCCGAGGCGCTGATCGATCTGCCGAAGTTCCCCGGCGACAACCTGGAGGCCGCCCGCAGCGGCGGCGACCTGTGCGTCCAGGCGTGCGCGGATGACCCGCAGGTCGCCGTGCACGCGATCCGCAACCTCGCCCGCATCGGCTTCGGCAAGGTCGCCGTGCGCTGGTCGCAGCTGGGCTTCGGTAAGACCTCCTCCACGACGCCGGACGCGCACACCCCGCGCAACATGTTCGGCTTCAAGGACGGCACCCGGAACATCGCCGGCAGCGACTCCGCGGCGCTCGACAAGCACGTATGGGTGGGCGAGCAGGACGAGAAGGGGGCCGGCGGCTGGATGGCCGGCGGCTCGTACCTCGTCGCGCGCCGCATCCGGATGCACATCGAGACCTGGGACCGCACCTCGCTCCAGGAGCAGGAGGGCGTCTTCGGGCGCAGCAAGGGCGAGGGCGCCCCGGCCGGCCGCCGGAAGGAGTTCGACGCGCCGCACCTGAAGTCCATGCTGCCGACCGCGCACGTGCGGCTCGCGCACCCCGACGCCAACGGCGGCATCCGCATCCTGCGCCGCGGCTACTCCTTCACCGACGGCACGGACGGCCTGGGCCGGCTGGACGCGGGGCTGTTCTTCCTCGCGTACCAGCGGGACGTGCGGGACGGCTTCGTGCCGCTGCAGAAGAACCTGGCGCGCCATGACGCGCTCAACGAATACATCCAGCACGTGGGTTCGGCGGTCTTCGCGGTCCCGCCGGGCGTCCGCGGCAAGGACGACTGGTGGGGCCGGGCGCTGTTCGCCTGACTTCTATCGGAAATGAGAGGGAACCGACGTGTTCGGTAACTATCTGATCGGCCTGCGCGAAGGGCTGGAGGCCAGCCTGGTCGTCTGCATCCTCGTCGCTTACTTGGTCAAGACCGGCCGCCGCGAGGCGCTGAAGCCCATCTGGCTCGGCATCGGCGTCGCGGTACTGCTCGCGCTCGTCTTCGGCTTCGCGCTCCAATTCGGCTCGCAGACGCTGACGTTCGAGGCACAGGAGGCGCTCGGCGGCTCGCTGTCGATCATCGCGGTGGGCCTGGTGACATGGATGGTCTTCTGGATGCGCCGCACCGCGCGGCACATGAAGGCCGAGCTGCACGGCAAGCTGGACGCGGCGCTCGCGATGGGCACCTTCGCCCTCGTGGTCACCGCCTTCCTCGCGGTGGGCCGCGAGGGCCTGGAGACCGCGCTGTTCGTCTGGGCGGCCGTGCAGGCGAGTTCGGACGGTACGCCCCGGCCGCTCATCGGCGTGGTGCTCGGCCTGCTCACCGCCGTGCTGCTGGGCTGGCTGTTCTACCGCGGCGCGGTGCGGATCAACCTCGCGAAGTTCTTCACCTGGACCGGCGGGATGCTCGTCGTGGTCGCCGCCGGCGTCCTCGCGTACGGCGTCCACGACCTGCAGGAGGCCCGCTTCCTCCCGGGCCTGGGCAGCAAGGCGTTCGACATCAGCGAGCAGATCCCCGCGGACAGCTGGTACGGCACACTGCTGAAGGGCGTCTTCAACTTCCAGCCCGACCCGACAGTTGTCCAGGTCGTGGTCTGGTGCCTCTACCTGATCCCCACGCTCCTCTTCTTCTTCGCCCCCGGTAGGGTTGCGCAGAATCGAGCCACCCCGGCGGCCGCAGAGTCCGCCCCGGTCGCCCAGAAGGAGCCCGAGCCCCATGACACGCAGGTCGCCGTTCCGGGTGCCCGTCGCGATGATGACCGCGAGCGCGGCACTGCTGACGCTGAGCGGGTGCATGACGGTGCACGGCGAACGGGAGAAGATCCCGGCACTGTCCAAGGCTGAGGCCGGCAAGGTCCTGAAGCAGTTCGTCGCCGGGTACAACGAGGCCAACACGACCCATGACCCGGCGGTGACCGCCACGTACGAGACGGGCGCCCTGCAGGACATCGACGAGGCCGTCATCAAGACCGACCGCCGGCTGGGCACGGGCTTCCAGCCGCTGGAACTGCGCGACCCGGAGTTCGTCATCCCGAAGATGGCGGGCTGGCCGAAGTTCTTCCTCGCCAACACGGTCAGCAACCGCAAGAACAGCCGCTGGACCCTGGCCTTCACCCGCAGCGGCCCGCAGGAGAAGTGGAAGGCCGCCTACCTTCTGCCGCTGAGTGCGGGTGCGGTGCCGGAGTTCGCCACCGACGCCGACGGCTACGCCGAAGCGGTACCGGCCGGCAAGGGGTCCGCCGGCCTGACGGTCGACCCGGGCAAGCTGGGCAGGACGTACGCGAGGTACCTCAAGACCGGCGAGGGCGACACCTTCGCGCCCGGGCCGTACACCGACCGCTTGCGGCAGCAGCGCGCGGCCGTCGCCAAGCAGCCGGGCCGGCGCATCGACACCATCGACCAGGCGTACAAGTTCCCGGCGATGGCGCTGCGCACCAAGGACGGCGGCGCGCTGGCCTTCTTCGCGACGCACCACTTCCAGCACAAGACGCTGTCCCCGGGCAGCACGATCAACATCACGCCCGAGGTCGAGGCGGTGCTGGACGGGCCGAAGGAGAAGACCAACAAGATGACCTTCACGACCGTCTCCGAACAGGTCGTGAAGGTGCCGGCCGAGGACGACGGCGGCCGGGTGGTCTTCCTCACCCGGCTGCTGCGGCAAACGGCCGCCAAGGCCGGATAGCGGTCAGCGGCCGATCGGCCAGGCCGCCGACTCGTGCTCGTTGTCCTCGCGCGCGAACGCGGCGCAGGCGTCGGTCAGCGCCTCCAGGAGGGTGAGCGGGTCCGGCAGCGGGCGCTCCGGGCCGCGCAGCCAGGTCACCGGGGGCTGGTCGCCGGGCAGCCGGGAGGGCGGCAGCAGGACATAGCTGCCGCGGCAGTGCCAGCGCAGCCCGGGGTGCTCGTCCATGGTCTCGGGGTGGCAGTCCAGCTCGCAGGGCCACCACTCGTCCTCGTCGTCCGGGGTGCCGCGGGTGGCCGTGAAGAACAGCATCCGGCCCTCCCGGGGCCCGGCGCCGCTCAGCACGACCGGGCCGACCTCCACGCCCTCGGCGTCCAGCCGCGCCAGCGCGTTGCGGCCCGCTGCGAGGGGTACGTCCAGCGCGTCGTGGGCGATGCCGGTGGCGGTGATGAAATTGGCCTGCGGGTGTTTCCGCAGCCACTGGGTGACCTTCTCGGGGTCGGTCGTGGCGACGGTCTGCCAGCCGAACGAGATGGGGTGCCGGCCGGGGGTCGGACAGCCGATGCGCTCACAGGAACAGCCGTAGCCGGAGGGGTGCGCCGCCGGGGCCAGCGGGAAACCCGCTTCGGCCGCTGCCAGCAGCAGGTCCTCGCGGCCGCCCTGGGCCGCGGATGATCCCGTGTCCGTATCGACGCCGTCCGAACCGCTCCTCGGCCGGCGCAGCCACTGGGAGAACCTGCTCTTGCGTTCCATCTATCCCCTCACTTCGAGCGGTGGTCTGGGATCAATGCTGCCACCATCCTCCTCCTTGGGTGACCGGAGCGGAGATTCGGGGTGTACGGGACGCGTTGTACGAGGGCGCATCAGGGGCGCATAGGGGGCGCAGGCTGGACCCCGTGCGCGCCCTTTCACCTCGGAAGCGCCGGGATCCGGCCTACGCCTCGCCCGGCCGCTCGTTGTCCGGCTGCTCCTCGCCCGGCACGGTGCCGCCCCAGGAGGCATCCCGCGCGGCGCGGTAGACGGCCCCCTGCCGCTTGGTGACCGTACGGCGTTGCAGGCCGTCCTCCGCCGTGCACACGTCCAGCAGCACCTGGCCCTTGCGCAGCAGCGGCTTGCGCACGATGCGGGCCGGGGCCGGGCGGGCGTCGACACGGGTCGCCGCGACGTACGCGAACTTCTCGTCCTCGTACGGCAGCGATCCGCCCTTCACCTGGCGGTGCAGCGAGGAGCGGTTCACCCGGGCCGCGAAATGGCACCAGTCCTCGCCCGGGACGATCGGGCAGGCCGCGCTGTGCGGGCACGGCGCGACGACCCGCAGCCCGGCCGCCACCAGCTGCTCGCGGGCCGCGCGGATGCGCGCGTACCCGTCCGGGGTGCCCGGCTCGATCAGTACGGCCGTCCGGGCCCGGGCCGCCGCCGCGACGACCGCGTCCCGGTCGGCGCCGGTCAGCTCGCCGAGCACGTACGAGACGGTGACCAGGTCGGTGTCCTCGGGGACGGTCAGCCCTTCGCCGATCACCTGGCGCTGCCAGCGGGTGCCGGGGAGCGTCCCGGCGGCCAGCTCGCGGCCGAGCGCGAGGGCCGGCTCGGCCCAGTCCAGCACGGTCGTGCGCAGCTCCGGCCAGACGTCGGCCG